>CAZNBC010000050.1:0-8718 GCA_964571125.1 uncultured Bacteroides sp. | reverse complement strand
GGCGATTTGACGATGGTCTCGCCGACTTTTCCCCAGTTGGCGCGGGCGGCGTCATTGTATTCGAAGTTAATAATCACCGGTTTATTATCTTTCGAAAAGATAGCGAAGACGCGATAAGGATAGTTTTGATTGGTAGTATTGGCGGCTTTTACGATGCCAATATTGCGCTCGTCGATTAAGAGAAAATCAGTCTCGACGTTTTTGCCACCAGCGGCGAGCAGTGCGCTTTTGGTAGCATTGGTATAGTTTTTGATGTCGTCATTGCTAATATCAGCATCGAGCTGTTCAAGTGAAAGACAGGGAGGCTTCTCAACAAATAGGTATTTCCCGGAAGATATTATACGGGAGCATAAATCATAATGCTGATATGGTGACGTGCAAACAAAAATCCCTTTTACCTCACTGTCATTCAATATCATATCAAGCGATGTAGTTGCAGTTACCCCAAAACGACGTTCAATAAGCGGCAGCTTATCCTGACTTTTACAACAGATGTATTTCAGTTTTAGTCCGAGATATTGCAAAATAGGATAAAGATTCTGCAATGAGTGGCTGCCAACACCCACAAATGCGTACTTGGCTGAATAAGCTGATTTCAGCATTTCCCTGTTTCGCAGTGAGCGCCAACGTTTTATGCCACTATCTATAAGTAGATTCATTGTTAATTCGTTTGAGATATTTTTGATAAGTAATATTGCTGTCAGTACACCACTGATATTTTCCATAGAAAATTTCAATAATCTTTTTCGGAAAAACTTTCTCCAGATTTCGGAGTAAGATTATATCATACTTCCGATGGAAATTAATCCAACAGTCATTACACTCTCTTGAGTATTTACACTGGACCGCACAGCTATCGGAGGAGTTGAAAATCTCGTCCAATGACTTTTCTTTAATGTTACCTAAGTTCACATCAAGATTTTGGCAAATCGGCACATTGCCGTCAGGATGTATTACCAGTGAATTGGTTATTGAGTGACAGCGCAGACGCAGATTCCCGTTGCGCCATTGGTCATAAAGTACGACAAAATCGTAATTCTCCTGAGTATCATGTATGTTGGATGGTATTTGAGAAAAATACTCTTCTCCCTCAGTTCGCAACATTTCTGCCTTTGTATCGAAATATGCCATAGTCCCGTATATGCCTATTCTTATGTCTATACCGTATTTCTTAGCAATATCTATAGTATATTCCATATCCTTGAAGCTGTTGAAAGGAGATAGACAGAACATCAGGGAGATTGGAACTTCGTCGTTCAATTCCTCAATAACCCTGATTACTTTATCATACCCATCAACACCTCGCATATTCTTATATGTTTCCCGTGTACCGTCAAGTGACAGGTACAGGTGCTTTGGACAATACCGTCTTGTCAGGTCTATAACCTTCTCAGGTGCAAGGCAATTTGAAAGAAGCGTATAATTAGGGTGGTTTGTCATGAACCACTCCAGTATCTCAGATGCTTGCGGGTGTAAAACGAATTCACCACCTTCAAGTCCGACTGTCGTATCCTTGCCTATACATCGGCTTTGCATAATTGATACAATTTCATCTTTTGTAAGAGTATCATGAGGTTTCCGCCATATTGAGCAGTGCCGACAACGTGATTGGCATTTATTAGTGGCGTAGATCATCAGCTGCGCAAGTTTCTTCTTTTTCGGAAAAAGGGTGTTTCGTACCATAAGCACACCATTCCGTATGTAATCCTTTAGCTTATACATGTCTTGATAATTGTAAATTTTACTATATTATTACAGATTCTCCGAAGATAATCCCAGGTCAAATTTATCAAGCTATATACAAACGCCATGTACACAAAAGTGTGCAACTACCGTTTCAAGGTAGAGTTGCACACTTTTGTGTACATGGTCGCTGTTAGTTAAGGATAACCTTATACCCTAACACACAAACAGAGTTATGGACATATCAGAAGGACTTTCTTACATGGTAATTAAAAGTCTTTGACAGCCGGAGATAACAGTTAAATGAGTTTGTAGTTTGTCACGTAGGAGATTGCCTCCGTAATATTATTGACTCCGAGTTTTTCATACAATCGTCGGCGAGCCGTTTTCACTGAATCGACGGCACGGTGAATATGATCTGCGATCGCATTGATTGTCATACCCTGAATTGAAAGAATCAATATGGCTTTTTCCGTCTCATTAAGCACCGGAAATGTGTGTTTCTCCCATGAATGACTTATAAGATTATATTTCCAATATTCCGATTTTGCACGGCAGAACATTATTATATGTCCCGGCTCTGAATGGGGAGAAAGAGATACGACAGACATGCCGAGCCAAACTGAACCGTCAGCCTGACATGCAAGTGCGGAAAGTTTGTGATTGATTAGGACCCTTTCGCGTCCGTTTACTATATGAAAGTCGTATGATATGGTATAATCCATCTTTTCATTAAGAGGTATACCATTTATGAATGAAAAGCCGACACGGTTTATTTCCAAAAGCATCTCCACTTCATCGTCGGGTACATGATCTATATAGAATTGATACCCTGCGTCTTTTACACTTTCAGCCGACATCCCGCAAAGAAACAGGGGATTAGGCGAAACATAGAGGAAATTCTTTCTGAAATAGTCTATGATATAGACACTCTGGTAAGTGGCATTGGAAAAGGCTTCTGTGGTACGCACAAAACTTTCGGCAAGCCCGTAATCGGGTTCACCGCCCACTGCATTATTAGAATCGAAAAAATCCTCGACCTTCTTCTCGTTGGTATCCATAAAAATAAAACGTGAGCCAACTATGCCACGTCTAAAATGAGGGTCGTAGGAAACCTTTGATACAGATGCAACAATAGTAGCCCACGCTATAAGCGTGAGAACCACTATGCCATCTCTTGTATCAAGTTGAAAATTTCCTACGTTTTCATTTTACAAGATAGCATAACGCTTCTTATTTCACCAAAATGTCGTAGAGAGGCTGTAGCCTTTCCAACAGCAAAGTTACGAAAAATCCATATAACTTAATGCATAGTTATCTTATGCGGGACTACGAAATGGTCCACCATAGTGGAGATTTTGTGGGGGAATCGTTTTGAGCGGTGGGGGATTATTTTTACTTTTGCAGATTAGGACGGTGAACTATTATGGTGCCGTGAGCGATTTATATATTATAAACAAGGCTCACGGATTACCCGCCGTAGCCTGAAAACCTGCTAAAGATATGGCTGATACAAATTTCATAGATTATGTCAAGATCCTTTGCCGTTCGGGCAAGGGTGGCGCAGGCTCGCGCCATTTTTACAGAGCAAAATATATACCCAAGGGTGGACCTGACGGCGGCGACGGCGGCAGGGGAGGACACATCATCCTGCGTGGCAACAGCCACATGTGGACACTGCTTCCGCTGAAGTACCGACGCCACATATTTGCCGGCAACGGCGAGAGCGGCAGCGGAGGACGCAGTTTCGGTAAGGACGGTGAGGATGTCATAGTAGATGTACCCTGCGGCACCGTAGTTTTTGATGCCGAAACGGGAGAGTTCCTGTGTGAGGTGACCTATGATGGCGAGGAAGTCAAGCTCCTCCGAGGTGGTCGTGGCGGCCTTGGCAACTGGCATTTCAAGAGCTCTACAAACCGCACTCCGCGCTATGCTCAGCCTGGTGAGCCTGCCATAGAGAAATCCGTGATACTTGAGTTGAAGCTTCTTGCCGATGTAGGTCTCGTAGGATTCCCCAATGCCGGCAAGTCTACGCTCCTCTCCGCGGTGTCAGCAGCTCGTCCGAAGATAGCCGATTATCCATTTACCACTATGGAGCCTCAGCTCGGCATAGTGCCTTACCGCGACAACCGTTCATTTGTAATGGCCGATATACCCGGTATTATTGAGGGTGCGAGCGAGGGCAAAGGCCTTGGACTTAGATTCCTGCGTCATATCGAGCGTAATGCTGTGCTGCTGTTTATGGTACCGGCCGATGCTGACGATATCGCCGCACAATACAAGGTGCTCCTGTCTGAGCTCGAGCGCTTCAACCCTGAGCTGATGAACAAGCAGCGCATCCTCGCCATATCCAAGAGCGATATGCTCGATGACGAGCTAATGGATGAGATACGCAAAACACTTCCAGACGATTTGCCTCACGTGTTCATCTCCGCCGTGTCCGGTCTCGGCATACAGGAGTTGAAAGATGTGCTTTGGGGTGCGATTACCGACGACCGCAATCGCCTGGCAACCCCGGCTATCACCCATCGTCCTCTTGACGGTCACCACCGCGTGAGAGAGGAAGATGAATTTATCTTCGAAAACGAACCCGTCGAACCCGAAGAAGAAGACTTCGAGGAGGATTGGGATGACGAGGACGAAGACTACAATGAGGACTGGGAGTATGGCGTGAACGACCCCGAATAAAATTTGTACGGTCATCATGGTTCCTACCATCCAAGCCATGATGACAGCACTTTTCTGTATAAAAAGGCGATGTGCCGTCTGTGACATGTCGCCACTTTTTTTGATAAGTAAGTCAAAAAAATTATTTTATACTATCTTTGAGAGTGTTTTCGAGTGATTTTCGCTTGATGTTGAGGGAGTGTAGCGAGCTACACGACTGAGGCAGAGAGCGAAAAGCGCCGAAAAGACGCCAAAGATAGTTAAAAGGCTTACTTGGGTTGATATTGAAATAATTTTAATGACTTACTTATATCATCACATTCGCAATGGAACTCAAAAATATGTTTCTCTCCGCAGCGCTTCTGTTCGGTTGCCTCACGGCATCGGCTTCGGAAGAGAGGCTGGTAATTCTCCATACCAACGATACACATAGTCAGATTGACCCCAATGATCATAACAGAGGTGGTATTTTGCGCCGGAAGGTGCTGATTGACAGTGTCAGGAGTGTGGAGCCAAACGTACTTCTTATTGATGCCGGTGATGCCGTGCAGGGCACACTTTTCTTCTCGCTCTTCAAGGGCGAGGTTGAACGCAAGATGATGAATCATCTCGGCTACGACATGCAGATACTCGGCAACCACGAATTTGACAATGGCATGGAACAGATGGCCAAGGAGTGGAAACTGCTTTCGGCAGACCGTCTGGCATCAAACTATGATTTCACCGGCTCACCGATGGAGGGGGTAACGCGCCCGTTTGCCATACGTAAGTTCGGTGACCGTACATTCGGCTTCATCGCCATCAATATCGTACCCAAGGGTATGATTGACGATAAGAAGTCAGTGGGTACGCGCTATCTTGACGGTGTGAAGATGGCTAACCGATATGCACAGTTGCTTAAGGAGGACTATAATGTTGATATGGTCATAGCCCTCACCCACATCGGTTATGAGGGTGACAGAGGGTATAGTGATACACAGCTTGCCTCGCAGACCCGCAATATTGACGTAATAATCGGTGGCCACTCCCATACGACCATTGACCCGAATAACCCG
This sequence comes from uncultured Bacteroides sp., assembly GCA_964571125.1. Taxonomy (GTDB): domain Bacteria; phylum Bacteroidota; class Bacteroidia; order Bacteroidales; family Muribaculaceae; genus Paramuribaculum. Next base: position 3,313 of record CAZNBC010000050.1, on the reverse strand, counting down.
AAGTCACCCGCCTACAAAATCCCGAATATCGATGGTGATACAGTGCTCCTGACGCAGACCGGAAGCCGTGGCGTCAATCTCGGTGAAATAAAGATAGATCTCGAAACGCTGCGTCCCGTATCACGTCTCATTGCCGTTGACAGTCGCCTGGATAATGATATAGACCCCGCAGCTGCAGCCATACTGCAACCTTATCGTGCAGCGATTGACTCCATTCAGGCGTTGGTGATTGGTGAGGCTGCCGAAGAATTCCCGCATAATGATGTCGGCCTTGTGAATTTCGTGTCAGATTTCGTATTCGAGGATGCACACCGTATACTGCCTGACAGCCACATTGACCTCGCTATCATGAATCGTGGCGGTATTCGCTGCGGTATTCCGGCAGGGCCTATTACGCAGGGACGTATCATGATGATGTTGCCGTTTGACAATCGCCTGCAGATACTTGACCTCAAAGGCTCGGACCTTATTGATGCTTTGGCGGTTTTGGCCGGTCGCGGAGGTGAGGGTGTCAGTAAGGGCGTGAAAATCACCGTGTCACCGAAGAAATCCCCCGCAATTAACGCTACAATCAACGGCAAGAAGATCGATCCGGAGCGAATCTACCGTGTGGCTACCATCGACTATCTTGCCAAGGGTGGCGACTACATGACTCCTCTTAAGAAAGGCACCAAAGTGGCGGTAAGCGATGATGTGCTCTACGACCTGCTGATCAAATACCTGTCCGAGGGTCCCCTCAAGGGCAAGAAGATAACTCCTGACCGCGAAGTGCGTATGAAATAACCCGGTTTCACCCTTTGTATGCTCTAAGTCAAGTGAAAAGAATTACTGTATCTTTCCTCATATTTTTTTCCTGCCTGATTGCCCCGCTGATATGCTCTGCGGCATCCACTTCACAGGAGTGGGCTGACTCTGTTTTCTCAACCTTGTCGCCCCGCGAGAGGGTGGCGCAGCTGTTTGTACCGCGCCTTGACATTTCCGACAATCAGGCCGGACGTGCACAGCTTAAGGCTGTGGTTGATGCCGGAATGGGCGGTTTCCTCCTCGGAAAAGGAACCCCCAAGGGCTACGCTTCGCTCAATAACTATGCTCAGTCGCTTGCCAAGGTGCCACTGCTCGTGACTCTCGATGGCGAGTGGGGACCCGCTATGCGTGTGAGCGGCACCACGAGATTTCCGTATAATATGGGCCTGGGGGCGATACGCGACCCTAAGGTCCTTGAAGATTATGGTATGGAGGTAGCGCGACAGTGCCGCGAGCTTGGTATTCATGTCGATTTCGCTCCCGTGCTTGACGTCAACTCCAATCCCGCCAATCCTGTCATAGGCTATCGCTCGTTCGGCGAGGACCCTCAACAGGTGGCTCGCCTTGGCACGGCGTTCTCCTATGGGCTTGAAAAGGGAGGCGTTATGGCCGTTGGCAAGCACTTTCCCGGTCATGGCGACACTTCTACCGACTCACATAAGACTCTCCCGACGGTTGACCACTCACGTGCCACACTCAACTCGGTAGACCTTATGCCCTTTACCGAATATATCAATCAGGGATTTGGGGGCATCATGGTGGGCCATCTCAAAGTGCCCGCGCTGGATTCCTCCGGAACGCCCGCGTCATTGTCGCGTAAGATTACTACCGGTCTACTGAAAGATGAACTCGGGTTTGATGGACTCGTATTTACCGATGCATTGGCTATGAAGGGGGCCGTATCAGGTGGCAACAACTGTGTTGCCGCTCTGAAAGCCGGTGCTGACGTGCTCCTCGGTTCGGGTGCTCCGCTCTCCGACCTTGATGCGGTCATGACCGCCCTGCGGAAAGGTGAACTTAAACAGGAAGATATTGACCGGAGTGTGAAAAAAATACTTCGTGCAAAATACGATTTCGGAGCCGCAGAGCAACGCCCCGTGCAGCTTCCCGGTCTGGAGGCTCGCCTCAATTCTCCCGCTGCCGCAGACGTGGCCCGCAGACTGGCAGAAGCCTCTATAACTGTGGTCAGGAATTCCGAGGGTACACTTCCGCTGCATGACCTCGGGAGGATTTCCGTCTCCATAATTACGGTGGGAAAGTCATCCATGAAGGATTTCATCAGCATGTGCCACAAATATACTTCCGCTAAAGTATATTCTTCGCCGACACCCGAGGCACTGAAAGCTGATGTCGTGATTGCTGCCGTCAGTTCCGATGATGCCGCTTCACGCACTGTACTGCAGACGATTATGGATAAGGCCGCCAATCCGGTACCCGTATTTTTCATCAATCCCTACAAGATGGCCAAATTCTCCCAGGCATTAAAGGGTTGCCACACCCTTGTGACTGCCTACGACTTGACCCCGGCGCTACAAAATGCTGCGGCACAAGCTCTTTTCGGAGGTATAGCCGTTGACGGACGTATGCCTGTCAATCTTCCCGGATTAGCGAAACTCGGCGAGGGTGTTTCACTGAAAAAAATCCGTTTGGGTTACGCCGCCGATGCCGTCCTTGAAAAGAAGATTGATACCATTGTCCAAGAAGCACTGACAGCCAAGGCTATGCCGGGATGCCAGGTAGTCGTGGGTCGTGGAGGGAATATCGTAGTAAGCAAAGCCTACGGCAAACTGTCCGCATCATTGCCTGATAGCGTCACTTCGCAGACCCTTTACGACATAGCCTCAATGTCAAAGGCTACTGCTACCTTAGCCGGACTAATGAAGGCTTACGACGAGGAACTATATGAACTTGACGACGTTGTGTCCGCATACATCCCCGCCTTATCAGGAGGGGATAAGGAGAACCTGACCGTGCGTGAGCTGCTTCTCCACGAGTCGGGTATGCCGCCGAGTCTCAATATGAATCTTCTGATGATGGATACGGCCTCATATGTTGCCCCGCTCATGAAGCGCAAGCCTAATGACACCTATTCCATCAAGATTGAGGACAACCTCTACGGTAACCGACATGCGCGTCTGCGCACCGATATCACTTCCAGCGATTCGTCTGAGATGTACGATACCAAAATTGCGTACGGAATATACGTGGGGCTGCATACGCTTGACACCATACGGCAGCACATTTACGATGCGAAGTTAGGCCCGAAAAAGTATCGCTACAGCTGTCTGAATTTCTGTCTGCTGTCGGAAATGGAGGAGAATTTAACCGGAGTAGATCATGACCAGTGGGTGGCCACGGAGATTTTCGAACCTATTGGTGCCTTGTCTACCGGCTACCGCCCGAGAGAGTGGTATGACGCGTCCAAGATTGCACCCACGGAGAATGACAAATTCCCTAGAAATTTATATTCGCAAATTTATTGAGCATGAAAGAGAATATGAAACTCACT
>CAZNBC010000049.1:0-8814 GCA_964571125.1 uncultured Bacteroides sp. | reverse complement strand
TACCGGTTATAGTCGAAAGAATCAATGAAAATGGCAAAAGTTTCGAGTATACCCGTAAAGATTTCGGCCAAAGGGTCAATGGGGGATACGGGAGAATTGATGTCAGGCGATTGAGATATTATATGGAGGTCGCTTCAGAGATTATTTGTATATTTGCACATTAATAGATGGAAACGTCTTGAATCGTCGTAACGAAACATCTTAAATAATATACCAATCATCACTCATTTGTCATGACAAATTTTGATAAGCGTAGTGCCGGAGTATGCGCAGCTCTGGCATTGACTGCCATCGGTCAGGCTGCCTTCGCCGCTCCTGCCGAGAGTAAGAAACGCCAGAAGGACGGCCGTCCCAATATCGTCTACATAATGACAGACGACCATACGGGTCAGGCTATGGGATGCTACGGTGGCCCTCAGAACGCACAGAAGGTGAATCCTACTCCCAATCTTGACCGTATAGCCAACGAGGGTGTGCGTTTCACCAATTCCTATGTTGCCAATTCGCTCAGCGGTCCTTCGCGTGCATGTATGATCACCGGCAAGCATAGCCATAAGAACGGCTTCACGGATAACACAACCTGTGTGTTCGACGGTACTCAGCCTACCTTCCCCAAGCATCTGCAGAATGCGGGCTATGAGACCGCACTCATAGGTAAATGGCACCTTGAAAGCCTTCCTACCGGTTTTGACCACTGGGAGATAGTGCCGGGTCAGGGTGACTACTACAATCCCCGCTTCATTCAGCAGAACGGTGACACCGTGGATGCCAAGGGTTATCTCACCAATATCATCACGGACAAGTCAATAGACTGGCTGGAAAACGGACGTGACCGCGACAAGCCTTTCGCCATACTGGTGCACCACAAGGCCATACACCGCAACTGGATGGCCGATACCTGTGACCTCAATCTCTATGAGGACGTGACCTTCGATGTTCCCGAAACATTCTATGATGACTATGAGGGACGTCCCGCGGCTGCCGCTCAGGAGATGTCAATCATCGAGGATATGGACCTGACGTACGACCTGAAGATGTATCGTCCGCAGATTGATACCCGACTCAAGGGCACGTATGAGAACTTCATCAAGCGCATGGACAAGGAGCAGCGCGCCAAGTGGGATGAGTTCTACGAACCCATCATCGCCGACTTCTACTCCAAGCCCCGCCAAGGCAAGGAACTCGCAGAATGGAAGTATCAGCGCTACATGCGCGACTACCTCAAGACTGTAGCCGGTCTTGACCGCAACGTTGGCCGTCTGCTTGACTATCTCGAGGAGAATGACCTGATGGACAACACCCCGATAGTATACACCTCAGACCAGGGCTTCTATATGGGTGAACACGGATGGTTCGACAAGCGCTTCATGTACGACGAGAGCTTCCGCACTCCTCTGGTGATGATGCTCCCCAAGGGTTACAAGGCCAAGGGTGATATCACCGAGATGGTGCAGAACATCGACTACGCTCCTACGTTCCTTGACATGGCCGGAGTGAAGGTGCCCGAGGATATGCAGGGCGTGTCGCTCGTGCCTCTGCTCAAGGGTCAGCACCCCAAGGACTGGCGCGACGCCATCTACTACCACTTCTATGAATATCCTGCCGAGCACATGGTGAAGCGTCATTACGGCGTGAGTGACGGACGCTACAAGCTGATGCACTTCTATAATGACATTGACCAGTGGGAGATGTACGACCTGCAGAATGATCCCAACGAGATGAACAATCTCTTCGGCAATCCCGAATATGCCGACCTGCAGACCCGTATGCTCGGCATACTCAAGGCCAAGCAGGTAGAGTATGACGATCCTATCCGCTTCAAGTATCCCATAGCGGATTAAGCGGACTAAGTCTTATTTCCTACATAGACCAATACTGATTTGCGATGAGAAATTATATCGTGAAAACTATACTGACAGCGGTGGCCACCATGGGGGCCATCGCTGTTACTGCCTCGATCACTCCCGAATGGCAGAATCAGAATGCCTTCCGAAAGGGTCAGGTGGATATCCACGGTCTCGTGGTGCCGTATGCCGACAATGACGTGGCCTCGATAGCCAAGGCCGAATATTACAAGTCGCCCTACTATAAGGGTCTCAACGGGTCATGGCACTTCAAGTGGGTGGAGAATCCCGACACCCGCGTGATGAACTTCTATGAGCCTTCGTATGACGTGAGCGAGTGGGGCATGATATCCGTGCCCGGCAACTGGGAGCCCCAGGGCTTCGGTACAGCCATCTATGTCAACGAGCGGTATGAGTATGACAACGACTATACCGGCTTCAAGAAGAATCCGCCGACAGTACCTCACGAACGTAACGAGGTGGGGCAGTACCGCCGTAAGTTTACTGTGCCCGAGGCATGGGACGGACGCCGCGTAGTGCTTGCCTTCGAGGGAGCTACTTCGTTCTATTACGTGTGGGTCAACGGTAATCTCCTCGGTTACAACATGGACTCCAAGACCACCGCGGAGTGGGATATAACCCCGTATATCACCAAGGGTGAGAATACGCTTGCCGTAGAGGTGTATCGCTGGAGCGCCGGCTCGTATCTTGAGTGTCAGGACTTCTGGCGTCTGAGCGGCATAGAACGCGACGTGTACCTCTATTCAACTCCCGTCAACTATATATCGGACTATAAGGTGACAGGCGCACTGGAGCGTACGAATTACCGTGACGGCGAGCTGACGATTGATGTTGACGTAGTGCGTCAGGAGGCTCCGGCCGAAAGCGGCTACAAGAAGGTTAAGGGTCGTCGGACCAAGATGCCATACACCCCGACTCTGAATGTTGGCTACAAGCTCTATGAGGGTCAAAAGGTGGTGGCTGAGGGTATGCGTGCCGCCGAGCCTCGTATGACATTCAGTGCCGACATAGAGAATGTGCGTGCCTGGAGTGCCGAACATCCCTATCTATATACTCTCGAGCTCAATCTGATGCTTGATGACAAGGTGGTGGAGACTCTCGGCAGTCGTGTGGGCTTCTGTACCACAGAGGTAAAGGACGGACTGCTGTGTGTCAACGGTCAGCCCGTGAAAATCAAGGGCGTGAACCGTCACAGCCACACTTCGCGCGGACGCACCGTAGACGAGTCGACTATGCTTCAGGATATTCGCCTCATGAAGCTCAACAATATCAATACCGTGCGCAACAGTCATTATCCGGCTTCGCGCCGATGGTATGACCTGTGCGATGAGTACGGCCTGTATGTGATAGACGAGGCCAATATCGAAAGCCACGGTATGGGTTATGGCGAGCGCAGCCTTGCCAAGGACCCCTCATGGCTTGACGCGCACATGGACCGCACTCGCCGCATGTATGCCAATGCCAAGAATCATCCGTCGGTCATCAGCCTGTCGTTGGGTAACGAGAGTGGCAACGGACTGAATTTCGAGGCTACCTATAACTGGCTTAAGCGTGCGGAGACCAACCGCATCGTGCAGCACGAGCAGGCTAAGCAGGACGGATTCAACTCCGATATATATTCACCCATGTATCGCCCCATAAGCGAGCTTGCCGAGTATCTTGCACGTGAGGACCGCAATAAGCCGGTGGTACAGTGCGAGTATGCCCATGCGATGGGTAACAGTGTAGGCGGTCTGCGTGACTATTGGGAATTCTTCGAGGCCAATCCTCGCGCTCAGGGCGGTTGCATCTGGGACTGGGTGGACCAGTCGTTTGCCGCCACCGATGAGAATGGACGCACCTACTGGGCCTATGGCGGCGATTTCGGTGCCAAGGGTCAGGTGCCTTCCGACAATTCGTTCTGCTGCAACGGCCTTGTCAATTCGGACCGCACGCCACATCCCCATCTTGCTGAGGTAAAGAGCGTGTATCAGAACGTCAAGAGCCGCATGACCGCGCCCGGAATATTCGAAGTGACCAACTGGTATGCTTTCACTCCGTTGGAGTCACTGCGCCTTGAGTGGAGCGTGACCGATGCAGAGGGTAATGTGGTGAAGAGTGGCCACCGTACGGTTGAAGGCGCTCCCGGCACTACCGTAACCATGAATATTGATGAGGTGAATTCGGTTGTCCCTGATTCGGGCGAACGATTTGTCAACCTCAGTTGGGTCACAGTAGAGGATACTCCCATGATTCCCTCGGGCTATGAAGTGGCTTTCGACCAGTTCCCGCTGGCTCTTGCAGTGCCTCTCGAAGAGGTGAGCGCCGCTGTGGTCATGGGTCGTGGTGTAGATGCTGCCCGTCTGAAGAAGAAAGGTGAGCGGTACGTGAGCGGAGACAAGTGGATGGAGGTAAATCCCGTTACCGGCGCGCTCACTATCCCCGGTGTGGCTACTCCGATAACTCTCTCTATGTGGCGTCCTCTCACTGAGAATGATGCCTGCAATCGTGGCGAGGGTAAGCTGTGGCGCAAGCAGGGTCTGGAGAATATGACCCAGAAGGTGACATCCATGAAGGTGAAGGACAATCATGTAAATGTCAGTCTTGACCTTATTGGTGGCGACGGACAGAAGCTCGGCACTGCATCGCTCAGCTACTATGTTACCCCCAAGGGTGAATATGCCGTGCAAGGCGAGGTACGCCCTGATACTGCGAATGTGAAGTCTCTGCCCCGCGTGGGTCTTACATGGCGTATGACCGACAAGGATTGTGCATCGTACAGTTGGATAGGCCGTGGCCCGTATGAGCAGTATGTTGACCGTAATTCCGCCGGACGCATAGCGCGCTATGAGTCGACTCCCGAGAAGGATTTCCACTACTATATCGTGCCTCAGAGTACCGGCAACCATACTGATGTGCGTAGCGTGACATTCGGCGATATGACTGTCACCGCCCTGCGTCCCTTCCAGTTCTCGGCTGTGCCCTACAGCGATGCCGTGATAGAGTCGGCCGCCCATATCAATGAGCTTGATCGTGACGGCATGGTGACCGTGCATATCGATGCCGAGCAGACCGGTGTCGGTACCGCGACCTGTGGCCCCGGTATCCTGCCGAAGTATGCGGTGAAGGTTGACCGTCCCACATCCTTCATGTTCTATATCAAGTAGTTTCTCATAAGCTCTGCTACCTCTCCTCACATAATAACCAATCAAAATGTATAAGAAGTATATATATATAGGTGCTATCTGTCTTAGCGGATTTATGGCTGCCATGTGCAGCACGCAGAAGGAGCAGTACTATACCAAGTCGCTCGAGTTTCCCGCAGATGCGACAGAGGAGCAGAAGATAGATATGGCCGCCCGTCTGGTGCCCGATGCCCGTCAGCTTCAGTGGCAGGACCTTGAGATGACCGCCTTTATCCATTTCGGCGTCAATACCTTTACCGACCGCGAATGGGGCGACGGTAAGGAGGACCCTAAAATCTTCAATCCGGTCGGACTTGACTGCCGCCAGTGGGTGAAGACTCTTAAGGATGCAGGATTCAAGATGGTGATTCTTACCGCGAAACATCACGACGGATTTTGCCTGTGGCCCACAGAGGTGACTGACCATAGCGTGAAGTCATCGGACTGGCTCGAGGGTCAGGGCGATGTGATGCGCGAGTTGCGTGCCGCCTGCGATGAGTATGGCATGAAGCTGGGTGTGTATCTCTCACCCTGGGACCGCAATGCCGAGGTGTATGGCGACTCGCCCAAGTACAATGATTTCTTCGTGGCACAGCTCACCGAACTTCTCACCAACTACGGCAAGATTGACGAGGTGTGGTTTGACGGTGCCTGTGGCGAAGGCCCCAACGGTAAGAAGCAGGAGTATGACTGGGCTCGTTTCCGCGAAACCATAGCCCGTCTGCAGCCCGATGCCGTAATGGCTATCTCGGGTGAGGATGTCCGCTGGGTAGGCAATGAGGGCGGTGTAGGCCGCGAGACGGAGTGGAGCGTCACTGCGCTGGCTCCGACAACTCTTCCGGAGTCGGAAGAGCATAATGCGGCCCTGGGTCTGCAGGGTACGTCGAAGGACCTCGGTAGCCGCGAGCTGATAGGAAAGAGCGACCGCCTGTATTGGTATCCCTCTGAGGTGGACGTGTCGGTCCGTCCGGGATGGTTCTACCATGATAACGAGAATGTCAAGAGTCTCCGTGATCTCGCCAATATCTATCTGACTTCCGTAGGGCGTAACTCGGTGCTGCTGCTTAATATTCCTCCCGACCGTAACGGCCGAATAGCCGCCGGTGATTCGATACGACTCATGGAGCTGCGTAACTGGATTGACACGAATTTCACCGACAATCTCCTTAATGAGAAGGGCGGAATAATCAACGGTACAGCTACCGTCAACTGCGTGGTTATTGAGGAGGATATCGCCCGTGGTCAGCGCGTGGAGGAGTTTACGGTAATAGGCAAAACTCCCTCGGGCGATGAGGTAGAACTGGTGAAGGGCACTACCGTGGGTAAGAAGCGTATACTTACTTTCGAGCCTGTAGAGATTGGCGAGGTTAGTGTGCGTGTTGACAAGCATCGCGGCAACAGCGTGAATCTGCTTCCCGTCAAGGCTTACAAAATAGTTATGCCTGATGCTATCGCCGAGACCGGCAACGGCTTCGTGAAGGTCGACAAGAAAGGCTGGCGTGTGCTTACCAAGGGTGCCGAGGCCGCTGTTGACGGCGATGATGCCACATTCTTCACTACTTCGGGCAAGGAGATAGTAGTGGATATGGGCGCACCTGTAGAGGTGACCGGTTTCACTTACCTTCCCCGCCAGGACGGACAGACCGACGGTATGATATTCAAGTATGAGTTTGCCGTGAGTGCCGACGGTAAGAACTGGACTCCGTGTCAGCTCCCCGGGGAGTTCTCCAACATTGTCAATAACCCCATCGAGCAGTGCATCTATCTGCCCCGCAACGAACGTGCCCGCTACATTCGCCTCACCAATCTCGGTGAAGTGCAGGAACGCGACATCACTACTGCAGCTGAAATCGGCGTACTCACCAAGTGAGTGCGCCGTATCATGATAAAAACAAAGCCGGGCCACGGAAAGTGACTCGGCTATTGTTTTGGAAAAAATCTCTCTGAATTACTTCGCAAGATTCACGCGGCGCTCTTTGATACGAGCCTTCTTACCGGTGAGGTTACGGAGATAGTAGAGTTTGGCGCGGCGAACCTTACCATACTTGTTGATGGTAATTGAATCGATGAAGGGTGATTCGATGGGGAAGATACGTTCAACACCGATGTTGTCGCTCATCTTGCGAACAGTGAAACGCTTCTTGTTGCCTTCGCCTGAAATGCGGATCACTACACCGCGGTACTGCTGGATACGCTCCTTGTTACCCTCCTTAATGCGATATGCCACAGTGATGGTATCGCCGGGCTGGAACTCGGGGTGTGTTTTGCCGGTAGCAAAAGCCTCTTCGGCAACCTTGATTAAATCCATTGTGATAGTGTGATTAAAATGTTAACATTACTCGCAATATACGCAGGCTGCTTGTCCTGCCAGAGATTACGAAATCGCCTGCAAAGTTAGCACTTTTTTCTTAACCCGCAAAAGGAATCGGAGTAATTGGAATAATTGGAATAATCGGAGTGAGAGGGTGGGGGTCAGCGGAGGGAGTGGAGGGAGTCGAGGAGGCCTTGGAGGGTGTTGCGCACGGCTTTGAGGCGGGTGACAATCTCGAAGCGTTTTTCGATGCCTTTGGGGTTGTGGCGTATGTATTCCTGAGCGGCCTCAATCTTGAGTCCGCGCTCTTTGATGAGGTAACGAATCATGGATATCTTCTCAACGTCGCCACGGGTATAGAAGCGTGTGCCTCCCTCGTTGCGCCTGGGCTTGATGACGGTGGGAAACTGCTGTTCCCAATATCGCAGAGTCGAGGCGGGGAGGTCAAGCAGGGCTGACACTTCGCGTATCTTGTAATATCGTTTGTCGGAGAAGGCCATGTGATATATGTCAGAGTGAGGAAGTCAGAAGGATATTATGTCACGGGTGAGGGGAATGGAGCGAGTCGAGAGGGGATGGAGTAGGTACAAAAAAAATTGATTGTCTCACGACAACCAATCTTATTAACCTTAAATCTAATACCATGAAAAACACGTTGCAAAGTTAGTATGTGTCAGCGAACCGTGCAAGTATCATGGTGATATTTTTTAGCCTCATTAATATATTTTTGCATTTGCTGCCAAAATAAGGTTGCAGCAGATGTCAATCAAGGGGTATTTCCTCAACCGCGAGGGCTGACGATGCAGTAGAATAGTCAGTCATGAGGTCGGAGGATTTCTTCATAGCTGTGACATGAGGATGGAGCAGTATCTTTTTGTGAATGAAGTCGATCACTACGTTCTGGTCAAAGAATCTCAGGGGATTGATCGCGTATTCCGTGGGGAGTACGGGCTGATCGTAGAAGCATACCCTGTGTGCTCCAGCACGGTTGCCGTATTCCACCCATCCTTTCTGGTCGCAGACGATTGTAGAATCGTCAATGACAGTTTGCGTGGTCTTTATGTCTTTGGGCCTGGCGTCTCTCGGCAGCTTTATGGCTGCGGCATTATCTATCGAAGATAAGAGGAACCACTCCTTGGTGTTGTTGGCCTTGATGTCGGCATAGTATCGCGGTCTGAGGCCAAAGCAATCGCTGAATGTGCGGCGACGCTCTATTTCGCCCACTTCCTGATATCCTCCGGGTACCCGGGTATGGAGGGCGATCTCGTTGGTATGCGCACGATATTCGAGTACGGTACGGCTCAGGAGGTCAAGCGCCAGTGTAGTGCTGTCGCGGTCGTTGGCTAAAAAGAATTCAACGCCGTAGATTACATTGGAGGGGCGTTTGCCTACCGGCCTTGAGGTGATGTTGCCGGTGGAGTCGGTCTTCGTCTCCCACTTCCATATCGGGAGGTCGATAATGTACTTTTTTGTG
>CAZNBC010000048.1:1209-8915 GCA_964571125.1 uncultured Bacteroides sp. | reverse complement strand
CGGGAGGTGGCGTAGGACATCTCCCGATTACTCCGAGGAGTATCCCATTCATCCAATCCCCTCCTCTCAAAAACAAAGTAGGCCGCGCGGGATGCGCGGCCTACTTGAGGGAGTCAGGGAGTCAGGAGACTTCCTTGATGAATGGACAGGGAGTCCGGAGACTTCCCGATTAATTATCAGGGATTACTTGCGGTTGAGGACCTTGATGTTGCGTACGGTCTTGCCGTCCTTAACAACATTAACCACGTATACGCCGTTGTTGGCGAGCGAGATGGTCATGTTCTGACCGGCAACGATGCTCTGAGCCTTCTGACCTACGAGCTGACCGTTAGTGTTGTAAACATTTACGGTGTAGTTGCCGTCGTTCTCAAATGCTACGAAGAGTGTGCCGTCAACGGTATAGGTAGTAACGCCGTCAGCATCAACAGCTACAGTGGCAATAGCATCCTCTTCACCCTTGATGGTGAATACGGGATATTCACGTTCGTCATAGCCGTGTGAGTTGTCAAGGATGAGCTTAACGGTGTAGTCACCTTTTCGGGGGATAGAAACCTTGGCAGAACCGGCTTTGTCGGTACCGTCAGCTTCGCTTACGACAGCAATCTTACGGGTTGACCAGGTGGGCTTGGTGACAACGGGATAGCTTGTACCACCGATGAAGGGTGAACCGGCTTCGTAGAAAGGCTCTACAGGAGTCTGAGTAGCCTGACCTTCATTTGTGCCCTTAACTAAATCAAAATTACTAAAGCGTGCACCGGCCTTTGAACCGACGGCAGCGAAGCTGTGATCAGCATTAGCGTCTGATTCAAAATCCCAGTAAGCGATTACATTTGAGGGAAGGTTAGCAGCGTCAAGACCGCTCATAACCTGAAGAACTTCAGCTTCGGTCATTACACCCTCCCAAACTACGATGTCGTCAACGATACCATCGTTGTAGAGGGGTGATGAACCTGCACCACCGGCGAGGTAGAACCACATTGATGCACCAAGAAGACTCTTATTCTGGTTAACTGCCCAGAACTGTTCGGCAGTACCGGTTTTACTACCGCAAGTTACTGATGTAGGAGTCTGCTTCTTTCCATTGATGTAAAGCTCTGCACGTAACTGATTTGAAGTGTTCCATTCAAAAGTATAGGCGATATGAGTCCAGGCACCGTTAGGTACAACAGAATTGTTATAGAAATACTTAAGCTCATCCGAGCCATTGGCTGTGCTGGTACGGAATGTCAGATTACCTACAGTACCGGGAGTTTCATTAGCCGTTCCTTTGATATCAAGCCAGCACCAACCCCAGTTATTAACAGGCCAGTTACTTGCAGAACGATCGTCAACACCGAACATACGTGAGTCACCTGAGGGTAAATCATACTTAACCCATCCGGCGATAGAGAAATTCTTAGCTCCGGCCGTGAGTCCGAGATCGTTTATAGGAGCACCGACAAACTTGTTGTCAATCTTGATACCACGTGATGCAGAACCGTCTGCTTCACGACCGGTGTAACCGAGAGTAAATGAGTCGTTAACCATAAAGCTTACTTCAGCATCTTCGGCAGTAGCATCCGTATCGTTAACTGTCAGTGACTGAATTTCAGGGAGTGCACCGGTTGACTTGGAAGATACCTGGATGTAGTAAGCATAGCGCACTGCATCAGCCTTACCTTCGTTGACAACGAGGTCATAACCACCGATAGCTTCAAGACCGTCACAAGTGTACTCTACAGCCTCACCGTTAGAAGAAGCTACCTTCTGGTTTTCAGAATTGTAGATAGTCCAGGTGGCGGGAGCGTGCTTGGGGTCTGAGTACTTGACGGTGAATGATTCACCGGGCTTGATAACCTGCTTGTTGATTTCGATAGCGTTTGAGGTCTCATAGTTAGAAACTTCCTTCCAGTCAGTCCATGCGATTGCTGATTCTGAATCGGTATCGGCAGAAACGGCACGAACACCGAAGCGGATTTTGCTAACGCTCTCCACGTCAACAGGTACAGCGAAGAGCAAACCGGCCCATGAGGTGGTGATACCCATGAACTGTTCCTTACCGCCCTGATACTGTGCATAGAGCTTGAAGAGTGAAGTATTTACGTCGCTGTTGTAAACGGGTTCGCCTGAGGGCTTATTGTTGGGCATGTTGAAGATAACCTTACCGTCAACACCGGCCATGTTGTAGCCGAGAACCTTACTCTTAGTGTTGTCAATAACGGGAGCTGCGGGAGTGGTAGTAGCGTTGCCGCTTTTGATAGAAAGTTCGCCGAGGTAGAATTCGAGGTTTTCAGCGTTCTCGAAGTGTAGACCGAGGAGGGCTACGGTAGTAGCCTCAAGACCGTCAACCTCACCGACAACAAACTTCTTGACAGCCCAATCACCATCGTCGGGAGTGTCTTCACCTGCAACGATTACGAGTTCGTCCTCAGATATGGGTGAAAATTCGTCACCTACACCGGTCATGAGGAACTTCAGGTCGGTAGAACCACCCATCAGTTTATAACGAACGGTGATAACGTCACCTTCTGAAAGTTCAAATTCAGTCTTGAAGAGGTGGAGATACTCGCTATCGGTAGTACCGTGGATGTAGAGACATGAACCGCCTACGTATGCGTCATCCCAGGTGAATTCAGCCTTAAGGCCGTCTTCAGCCACCTGATCGGGGGTGTTACCGAGCACTGAGGTAGCCCACCAGAAACGCCATGTGGGCATATAGTCCTGAACACCGATGTTGTACCAGGGGTTGTTGTTCTGACGTTCGCCCTTCCAGTTGAAGAACTTACCGTTACCGAGGTTGAAGAATGAGTAGAAGGGTTCATCAGCAATCTTCCAGCCGAGGGTTGAGCGGGCGCTCATGAACTGTGACATGCCGAACCATGTTGCTGAAGGAGCGAGAGTCTTGATAGGATAAACTTCAATACGGTTAGCGGGGTTGCGGTTACCGTTGGTGAACCACTCCTCGAGGCGCTGCTGGTAGTATGCTTGCTTCTGTTCGTCGCGACTACCCTTACCGGCACGTGCTGACCACAGATAGTTGAAGTCATGGGCACCCCAAAGACCGATAGAATAGTTGGTTTCCTTATGCTTGGGCCATTCATCAATGTACTTAGTGCCGGCCTGCATATTCATACCCATGTAAAGATCACGGCCATCACGACCTGTGCCGGGAAGGGTAGCGGCAGTGGTATTCAGGTTTATCCACCACTCGTAGTTTACGAAGAGTGATGTGCGAGGCTCTGAAGAGTTACCGAAGATTTCTTTGTTTCCTGAGTGAAGTGCGCTCAGGAAGTTGATACTACCTGAGGTAACAGTGCCGGTGTACCAGATGTTCTCAAACTTGTTATTTCCGAGGGTATTGTGCATGTAGTTGTACAGCTTGCCGTGGAAACCGTTAAGGTTGGCGATAACGCTGCCGCTGGTTGAGAACTCAGAGTTGTAGCCAAGGCCGTCAACACCGTGGTAGTTCAAGAAGTCACCGACCTTCTGAGCTCCGGCTTCAGAGTTGTAGTTGCTACCCATAGCGGTGATACAGGTAGACCAGTCACCTGAGAGGCCTGCATTGGGTATAGAAGCCTGACCGGCAACGGCGGTACCGTGCTTGTGGGCTGCGTCGGCGAAACCGCCGGGAATCCAGCCGTAAGGTGAGATCCAGTCACCGTAAAAAGTGACATAGGGCCACATTGAGAATACCTCAGAGTCGAAACGACCGTTAGGCAGTGAACCGGTAAATACGTGGTCAACGTCGCTACCGCTGGTATTACCTACGGGCACCCAGAAGAGAAGCTTCTTATCGTTGCTTTCGTTGATGTTTTCGAAAACCTGTGTGTTGGCGTTAGTAATATAAGGTTTGATCTTCACACGTGAGATGAAGAAGTTTTCGTCGTCCCAAGTCTTTCCATTGACTGTGGTGACGTTAGGATTGGCCTTGCTCCAGTCGTTGAGATAAGTAGAGAGTTTGCTACTTTCCGGCCACTGGATGTAACCCTCCTTGAGAGACTGTGCACCTGAACTTAAGGCAATCAGAGCACAACCCGTCAGAATTAAGGATTTCTTTTTCATGATTGGTGGTTAAAATAAAACAATATTGATTAAGTATTTGATTGGCATTACTTCAGTATTCAACGCTTTCCAAGGTGGAGCCAGATGCCCCACCTCAGGAAACGTCTCAACTATAATTAACTCTGTTTATTTCGCAGTAACTTCCAGTGAGTTGGCTGAGTAGGTGAGGGTAACACCGTCGGCGAGCTCGACAACGAAGTTGAAGGTGATAACCTTGGTCGATGCCGAAGAGCCGGGAGATACGGTCAGCTGACCGGATACCACCTTAGCCTTGGCGCTCGAGAGGGAGTACTCTACAGTGTAGTCAGCCACATTATATGTACCATCGAAGCCGGCGGCTGAATTATAAGCGTTGGCGAACGAAATCAGACCTCCGCTGGGCAGACGTACACGCAGATTCTTACCGCTCTTGGTGAGCTGCAGGTCGGCGGCATTGGTAAATGTGGCGCTTGCATCGGGAGTTACCACGGTTACCTGACGTTCTACGAATATGTCAGCAATAGAAGCCTTGATTTTGGCCTTACCTGCCGATACACCATTAACGGTCACCTGATTGATAGAACCGGCAACGTTGGCTACGGTAGCAATCGAGGTGTTTTCGGTAGCGAACGCAACCTGCTGCTCGTTGGGCTTACCCGAGAGGGTCTCAACGTTAGCGGTCCATACGGCGTTCTGACCGGCGAAGATAATCTGAGTGTCGGTACGGGCGAAGGATATCACGCGATAGCCCTCGGTGATAGTGACGGGAAGCACAAATTCGGGAGCCTGATTAGAGGTAAAGCGAATGTTTGTGGTGCCCGGAGTAAGACCGATAATAGTCAGCTCGTCGCCGTTATAATCGCTGACAGAAATGATTGATGGATCGTCAACAACAGGTTTCGGCTTGTGAATACCGAACGATGACATAGGTACGGTACCCATCTTGATAACTACGGCATTTGCTGCACCGGCAGCTGTTTCCACACTGCTGTGTGAACAGGTGATGCTCTCAACGGGATAGTCCTTAACGAAGTCGCGGACATTGACAGTAGCCACAAGGATGGTATCAGGAGTAATACAGTGGAACACGGTGGAACCGGTCTCAAGACCCGAGCGTACAGCGAGTACGGCATTAAAGCCGTTTCGCTCCACAAATTCCTGGGTATCGAGAATTTTCATTACCGAGTTACCTTCGACAGCTTCCCAACGGTAGCAACCGTAGGCCTGTTCGATATCTTCCTTGAGACCGCTGGAGATATTGAATGCCACGCGGATGGTATCGGTGGAGTTGATGTCAATGGTGTTCTCGTAGAGATAGGAGTACCACATGGAGAGTGTGCCCTGAGGGGGACGGGAGCCGATATTAGGCATGTCGGCATACATGGGACCATAGAAGGTAGCACCCTCAATTCCGGGAATCACGCGAACCTTGCAGACACCCTTTGTCTCACCGCCACCGGTGCCTACGGCCACAGACACGTTGTGGTCAGCGGCAATCTTACCTACAGAGTAGTGCATGGTAACCAGACCATGCTTTCTGTCAATGACGATACTGTTGTCTCCACCATAAGGCTCAAGACCGCCGAAATCGCATACCGGCTCGAAGTCAAGCAGCAACAGACGGGGCTCGACAGCAAAGATGATGGAGTCATGCTGGATGTCCCATACGCGCTTCTCGGTAATTACATCGCCATCCTCGGTTACGGCATGGATACCTTCGGGCACGGCCTTCACGATAGATACGGTAGCTACGGCATAGGCATCGTTTTCAAGCGTGGCACGCAGCTTGACGTTCTTGCCCTGAGCACCGTCGCCACAGGTGATTAAGGTAGAGCCGGGGATGGTGTCTTCAATCACTTCCACGACTGAAGCGTCATCCACACTCCACGACACGGGGGTGATGATCTCATCACCGTTTACATTGGTGACACGCGCCGACACGCGGGTGGTGTCGCCGATGTGCATTGAGATATTTGCAGAGGGCGTCAGCTCGATATACACGGCCTTTGCGCCACTCAGGGTGGTATCCTCGCTACATCCGGTGAAGCCGGCTATCGTCATGACAGCCGCTGCCGGAAGAAGGAGAAGCTTTTTGCTATATGATTTCATTCTGAAAAGTCAGCTTAGAAGTTTACGGGAATTACATAAGGCATACCGTTCTCGGGGTTGGTCTCGCCACGCTCTTCGGTGGGAGTATCCCAGAACACGCGGATTGACAGGTCCTTCTGGTCACCTCCGATAGCATCACCGAGCGAGCTCATTTCGGCAGTGTTATTGGTAGACACGATCAGAGGTATGCGGCGAATCTGAAGCTCGGTATCAAGACCCATATCGGCCATACCGTTGATCTTCACGGGAATCAGACGGGGATAACCGGTGCGGCGGAAAGTGGTCCACGCCTCGGCACTCATCGGGAAGTTGGCAATCCACTTCTGGGTGATGATACCCTCGAGACGCTGCTCGTCGGTAGTGAACGAATCCCACTTGACACCGATAGAAACTCGGCCGGGGCAGTCGTTTTCAGAGTCGTAGGGGTCGGCATAGTTCACGACGGGGAGGTTCTCCTGAGCGAGGTACTCGTCGGCCTGTTCGTCGGTGAGACCATACTCGCGGAAGCAGTGATGCACACCGCTTTCATAGAAGCTGCGGGCATCGCCACCCATGTTCCAGCCGCGGAGAGCGCCCTCGGCACGGAGGAAGATAGCTTCGGCCACCTTGAAGAAGGGCTGAGGCATATCCTTGATCTGCAGAGTCGAGAACGGGCTGTAACCGCCCTTATCCTTGCCGGCGGTATTCTTGTTGGTCATGGAGATACCGGCACGTACGCCATATACGTCGGTCTCGGCAGTGATACCGGTAACCTTGTTGGCGATAGGATAGGGGTTGGTATCGAACCACACTGTGAGCAGGGGATGCTTGAAGTGCTTCATGATTATCTCCATATTGGCGTTGAGTCGGAGGTCGGACCATGTGTTGCTGATGAACCACAGGCAGCAACCGCCACCTACGATATGATAGTAAGCGATGTCACGGTCGCCCTCGGTGAGCA
The DNA here is from genome assembly GCA_964571125.1 of uncultured Bacteroides sp. Taxonomy (GTDB): domain Bacteria; phylum Bacteroidota; class Bacteroidia; order Bacteroidales; family Muribaculaceae; genus Paramuribaculum. Next base: position 1,846 of record CAZNBC010000048.1, on the reverse strand, counting down.
CACCGATAGGATCGTTAACCGCCTCCTCAGCCTTGGTTTTGGCGAGTTCAGCGTCATACTTGACGATGTTCATGGCCATACGGAGCTTGATGGAGTTGGCAAACTTCACCCAACGGCGCCAGTCGCCGTAAGAGATAGTCTTGTCGTTTTCGATATCCTCAATGCGACGGAGGTCGTCGGCAGAGGGCTGACGGTCGTTGAGAATCTTGACAGCCTCGTCGAGGTCATCGAAAATCTGATTGTAGACATCAATACCGGGCTCATAAACCAACGAACGGGTACGAACGCGGTTGCGCCAGTCGGAGAAAGGTGCGGCACCGATGAAGTCAACCACCTCGTGACCTACATAAGCCTGAATGATCAGGGCTATGGCACGCCATTCGGGACGGCTGGCAATGATTTCCTTCTCGTCATCCTTTGACTTCATGTCCACCGAGTAGTGGAGCGCGTTATACGACTGTATGAATACGGAGTTGTCAATGGGGCCTCCGAGGTAGTCGTTGGGATAGGTATAGAGCGTGGGCAGAGCGCCGCCGAAGCCGAAGGTACCTTTCGATACGGTCCAGTAACCGGCATAGTTGTCGATATTGTTGGCGCGCTGATACTGATAGTTGTGAGGCTGCCAGCTGCCGTCGGG
>CAZNBC010000048.1:0-1199 GCA_964571125.1 uncultured Bacteroides sp. | reverse complement strand
CGGGCTCGTGGGAGTAGTTGATCATGAAGGGGATGGCACCGCGGAGCTCCTTTTCGAGGATTTCCATGTCGTAACGGCCGGCACCGTCCTCCTCTTCGTTGTCCTGCTCCTCTTGACGGCCTACCATCCAGGGATATTCCTCCTGAAACTTGTCACCGCAACTTGTGAGCACTCCCGATGACAGCAGGGATGCTCCGGCTACAAGACCGAGGATGATATGTTTCTTATTCATTATCTTGTGCAATGATTGGGGTGTGATTAGAAATTAACTTTCAGGGTGATGGCGTAGTTGCGCAGAGTGGGGAGCGCATATACGTCAATGCCCTGCAGACCATTGGCGGCCGTCATGGAGATGTCGGGGTCAACGGGTGAATCCTTGTAAAGGAAGAAGGCGTTCTTCACGGAGAACTGTACGGTCAGGTCCTTGGCCTTGCCGAAGATGCTCGGGAAGAGGTAGCTGAGCGAGATGTCGCGCATACGGAAGCTGGTAGCGTTGTACACGTGGTCTTCCATAGGAGCTGAACCGATGGTGGTGAAGTAGTTCTCCACGGGGATGGTACGACCTGAACCATCGGGGAGGTACATCAGGGGCACCATGTTGCCTGAAGCGTCAAACGCCTGGAGCTCGGGGTTGTTGAGAGCGGCGGCACGGGCGGCGGCGGTACGCTCTGACAGACCGAAGAGGTCGCGTTCGGCTTCGGTATATGACATTACCTTACCGCCGATACGACCGTCGATGGGGAAGTAAAGGGTAAGATTGCGCCAGCTTAAGGTGTTGCTCCATCCGAGACGATAGGGTGAGGTGGTGTTACCTACATAGGTAGAGTAGGTACCGCTCTCCATAGCGGGACGGGCATCAAGACCGGTACCGGCTACACGGATGTTGCCTTCGGCATCGCGGGCGAATGAATTTACGTAGAGGTCACCGTACTTGCCGCCTTCGATATACTTGATGCGGAAAGCGTTGTTACCCATCTCCACAGTATAGTCACGGCCGTCACCGGGATCGTAGGTTTCGAGAATCTTATTGTCGTTCCATGCGAAGTTGATGTTGGACTGCCAACGCCAGTCGCGGTTGATGGCCCAACGATAGCCGGCTGAGAATTCGAGACCGTAGTTGCGGATCTTACCGGTGTTGACGGGCTTGCTCTCACCGCTGGCGGTGGTGATGTACATAAACTGGTTCTTGAGAACGGAGT
>CAZNBC010000047.1:0-8975 GCA_964571125.1 uncultured Bacteroides sp. | reverse complement strand
ACGCTTACATGAGCAAGAGCTCGGTGGATATGTTCAAGTCTACGGGAGTGTTCAGCGAGGTAGAACTCGAGGCCCGCAATGAGGTGAAGTGGGAGATGTACACCAAGAAGGTGCAGATTGAAGCCCGTGTGCTCGGCGACCTTGCCCTCAATCATGTTATCCCTGTGGCTACCCGCTATCAGTCGGTGCTCCTTGACAATGTGTATAAGATAAAAGGTCTCTTCCCTGAACTTAAGGCTGCCGAGATAGCCGGTCCCGATTTGCTGACTATCGAAAAGATGAGCGACCACATGAGAGTGATAAAGACCGAGGTTCACCGCATGGTAGAGGCCCGCAAGTCTGCCAACCGTATTGAAAACGAGCGTGAGAAGGCCATCGCTTACCATGACAATGTAGTGCCCTGCATGGAGGTTATCCGTTACCACATTGACAAGCTCGAGCTGATGGTCGACGACGAGATATGGCCGCTGCCCAAATATCGTGAACTGCTCTTCATCCGATAATATATATAATAAGAGATAATATATATAATAAGAGATGCATAATCACTGACCGTCAGAAGTAAAGCCTATCCGCATATACGGATGCTTGTGACGGTCAGTCGCTTTTAAGACACTACCGACGACTAATGGAACAACTGAAACATGAGTGCGGTGTGGCGATGATACGCCTGCGCAAACCGCTTGAATATTACCGGGAAAAGTACGGCACCTATATGTACGGCCTGAGCAAGCTGTATCTCCTTATGGAGAAGCAGCACAACCGAGGGCAGGAGGGTGCCGGTATCGGGGTAGTGAAGCTCCACGCCTGCCCGGGACACGAATACGTGTTCCGCGAGCGTGCGCTCGGCTCGGGGGCCATACAGGAAATCTTCGACAAGGTGTTTCCACAGCTTGTTTCGGCGGATACCGACAGGCTCCCTGCGCGTCAGGTGGAGGAGGAAACTCCGTTTGTCGGAGAAATCTATATGGGTCATCTCCGCTACAGCACTACCGGCAAGAGCGGTATAAATTATGTGCACCCGTTCCTTAGACGTAATAACTGGCGGTCGCGCAATCTGCTCCTGTGCGGCAACTTCAACCTTACCAACGTAGACCGGCTCTATAATTCAATCGTGAGCCACGGTCAGCATCCACGTATCTACAGCGACACTATAATGCTGCTCGAACAGCTCGGTTATGCTCTTGACAGGGAGAACCACCGGCTCTACCGTATGCATCGTGACGACATGGAGGGTCTGGAGCTTACACGCAAGATAGAGGACGAGCTGAGTGTGGCCAATGTGCTGTCGGAAACAGCCGAGATGTGGGATGGCGGTTTCGTGATATGCGGCGCCACAGGCTCGGGCGATATGTTCGCTCTGCGTGACGCCCACGGTATCCGTCCGGCATTCTATTATGTTGACGACGAAATAGTGGTGGTTGCTTCGGAGCGTCCGGTGATACAGACGGTGATGAATGTGGCCCGCAGAGAGGTGTCGGAACTTCGTCCCGGTACGGCTTTGGTGGTTTCAAAAGCCGGTGATGTATCGCTCGAGGAGATAATGCCCGAGGGAGAAAACCGCAAATGTTCGTTTGAGCGTATATATTTCTCACGCGGAAGCGATGCCGATATCTATCGTGAGCGTAAGGCATTGGGGCGAATACTTGTGCCTCGCCTGCTGAAGATGATTGACGGAGATTTTGACAACACTGTATTCTCGTTCATACCCAATACGGCCGAAGTAGCCTTCGTCGGAATGGTGGAGGCGCTTCAGGAAGCCCGCGACAGGGAAAAGTGTCACGCTATTCTTGAGGCTTCGGAGAAAGGAAGTCTGACTCCGGCACTTCTTGACTCTATAATGGCCCGTAAGGTAAGGGTTGAGAAGGTGGCCATCAAGGATATCAAGCTGCGCACATTCATAGCCGAGGGTGAGGCGAGGAATGACCTTGCGGCCCATGTCTATGATGTGACCTACGGCATTGTCCATAACGACCGCGACACTTTGGTGGTTATAGACGACAGTATAGTGCGTGGCACGACCCTCAAGCAGTCAATTATACGCATACTTGACCGCCTGCATCCGCGATGTATCATAGTGGTGTCGTCGTCGCCTCAGGTGCGTTACCCCGACTGTTACGGCATCGACATGTCGCGTATGGGTGAGTTCGTGGCTTTCAAGGCTGCGGTGGAACTGTTGCGTGAGAGTGGACGCGAGGATGTGCTCAGGCGTGTCTATGAGGAGTGCAAGGCTCAGGAGCATTTGCCCGATGATGAGTTGCGTAATTGCGTGAAGGATATCTACGCGCCGTTTACCGATGAGGAAATATCACGGAAGATAGCTGAGATGCTTACCCCGCACGACACTCATGCGGAGGTGAAGATATTGTATCAGACAGTAGAGGGGCTGCATGAGGCTGTGCCGAATCATCCCGGCGATTGGTATTTCTCCGGTGATTATCCTACACCCGGCGGAATAAGACTCGTGAACCGCGCTTTTGTCAATTTCTACGAGGGTAACGCTGATAAGAGATAGGGAAGGGTTTCCCGTTTATCTGTATTTCCCCGTTATCTATATTTCTCGGTGATGTCGTAGAGCGTCAGATACATCTTCTCCTCCTCGGGGGTGAGGGTGATATCGCGACGTGCCATGACCCGACGTGCGATGTCAAGAAACTTTGTGGGGTTGACATCGGTGAATCCTGCCGTGGGTGACCCCTCGGTGAAAGAGGGAACGAAGTTGCGCGGGAATCCTGTGCCGTGTATGTTGACTCCGACTCCTACCACCGTGGCGGTATTGAACATCGTGTTGATTCCGGCCTTGGAGTGGTCGCCCATGATAAGTCCGCAGAACTGACGTCCTGTTCGGGCAAATCGATGGCGAGGATAGTTCCAAAGCTTGATTTCCGTGTAGTCGTTTTTGAGGTTCGAGGCTGTCGCTCCGGCCCCGAGATTGCACCAATGGCCGATGACGGCGTTTCCCAGAAATCCGTCGTGGGCCTTGTTGGCATATCCTAAGAAGACGACATTGTTGACCTCGCCTCCGATTTTGCAGTGGGGGCCGAGGGTAGTGGGGCCGTAGACCTTGCTGCCCATGTTGACGTGTGAGTGAGGCCCTACGCAGAGTCCGCCACGTATGCAGCTTCCCTCCATGATTTCTCCTCCGGCGGCGACATATACAGGCTCGGAGGTGTTGATGATGGCACCCTCTACGGTGGCACCTTCTTCGAGAAATATATTCTCGGTGGGGCCGATGATTGTATTGGAGGAGCTGATTGGAGCGGACGTACGTCCGGCAGTTAGCAGAGCGAAGTCACGACGCAAAGCCTCACCGTTGCCCTCGAAGATGTCGAGAAGTGAGCGTATGGCAGGATAGGGTTCCGCGTATATAATATGAGTGAGGCTAAGCGCATCGGCAGGGGAGAGGTGATGGTCGTCACAACGATAGGCAATCAGTTCCTCTTCCGAATCATTCATGGCCGACATGAGGCAGTGGCCGGTAGGGAGCTGTTGGATGGCAGCGGCAAGTTCAGGGGTAGGACTTATATGCCCCGCGATGTATAATGATGAATCCGCCGTAGGGTCAAGATTTAGCGGGAATATCTCGGATAGATAGTCGCTCGTAAGCCATGAGTAGTTGCCGGAGATATATCGGGCCCACTTGTCGGCAATGGTCAGTATGCCCTGACGGAGTTGTCCTACCGGACGGGTGAAGGTGAGCGGAAGGAGGTTTTCGCGCACGCTTTCGCTGTCGAAAAGTATTATGTTGGTCATGATGCGGGTGCTGTGGTGCAAAATTACTACTTTTGTGGAAATTCTTTTCTACAGACATGACTTTTACCGAGACATTTATTAAAGGAGTGTGGATAATCGAGCCTAAGAAATTCGGCGACCACAGAGGATACTTCATGGAGACATATAATAAGGAGGTGTTTGAGAGAGGTATCGGACGTGCGGTCAATTTCGTGCAGGACAATGAGTCGTTTTCCACCCACGGTGTTCTCCGCGGGCTTCACTTTCAGAAGGGCCGGTATTCGCAGGCTAAGCTTGTGAGGGTGTCGCAGGGCAAGGTAGTGGATGTGGCCGTGGATTTGCGTGAGGGTTCACCTACCTACGGACGTCATGTCGAAGTTGAGCTGGATGCAGAGAGCGGGCGGATGCTTTTCGTGCCTCGCGGATTTGCCCATGGATTTGTGGTGACAGGTGACAAGGCTCAGTTTCAATATAAGGTTGACAATGCCTACGCTCCGCAGAGCGAGGTTACGCTTAAGTATGATGATCCGGCGCTGGAGATCGACTGGCGATTGGATATGAGCGAGCTGATACTCTCGGCCAAGGATAATGATGGGATTGGATTTGGTGAGGTGGTACCTTTCGCTGTAGAAGATCAAGTATAGGGGCGCAGCGTCATTTTTTCGGTTTTTCGGGAGTGGACTCCGGGTTTTGTGGCGGAAAAAGCGGTAGTCAGGAAAATGAAATGCCCGATTTACCCCGCCGCCCGGAAGAGGCGTGAAATTTTATTGAAAAGTTTGGATATTAGAAGATTAGTTCGTAATTTTGCATCGCTTTTAGGCAGAAACTGTGCTTTGTTGCGCCTAACCCTTTGGGGTTCAGTGTGTAACGTAGTGCTTAAATAAATCTGCCCGCAGCGTGGAAGCGCGTTGTGTAGATGTAAGAAACATAAAGTTAACATAGATATAAATTAGAAGAACTAAGATGCCTACTATTCAGCAATTAGTAAGAAAAGGACGTGTCGCTCTTGAGGACAAGAGTAAGTCACCCGCACTTGATTCATGCCCCCAGCGTCGTGGCGTATGCGTGCGTGTGTATACCACTACCCCCAAGAAGCCTAACTCGGCTATGCGTAAGGTTGCTCGTGTGCGCCTGACCAACGGTAAGGAAGTTAACTCCTATATCCCCGGTGAGGGTCACAACCTGCAGGAGCACTCGATCGTGCTTGTTCGCGGTGGTCGTGTTAAGGACCTTCCCGGTGTACGTTACCATATCGTACGCGGCACTCTTGATACATCCGGTGTGAAGGATCGCACCCAGCGTCGTTCGAAGTACGGTGCCAAGCGTCCCAAGGCTGCCAAGAAGTAATCAAGCCAAGTTTCTTACAGACTAACAGGTGACCGGGGGATGCAATGGCCCGGGTCCCTGCCAACAAACAAAAACAAACAAAGTTTCTAACTTCGTTTTTGTCCATTGGAAAGCTAATTCGCCGAAATACCATATAAAGGTTGAGTAAACAGCACCGGAGGGTGCAGTTGAAGATGAAAAGAAGACAGCAACCAAGCAAACAAAAAACGACAACTACTTAAACAAACAATGAGAAAGGCTAAGCCAAAGAAACGGATCATCCTTCCCGATCCCGTTTTCAATGATGTGAGAGTGACAAAGTTCGTCAATCATCTTATGTATGATGGCAAGAAGAACACCTCGTTCACTATCTTCTATGCCGCTCTTGAGACTGTGAAGTCCAAGCTCCCCAACGAGGAAAAGACCCCTCTCGAAATCTGGAAAAAAGCCCTCGAAAATGTGACACCTCAGGTAGAGGTTAAGTCACGTCGTGTGGGCGGTGCAACATTTCAGGTTCCTACCGAAATCCGTCCCGACCGCAAGGAGTCAATCTCAATGAAAAACCTCATCCTCTATGCCCGCAAGCGTGGCGGCAAGACCATGGCCGATAAGCTCGCTGCTGAGATAGTAGACGCTTTCAATGAACAGGGCGGTGCTTACAAGCGCAAGGAGGATATGCACAAGATGGCCGAGGCTAACCGTGCATTCGCTCACTTCCGTTTCTAATATCATAAGCGCAACGGAAATTAATTTATCCCCTCTCTAACTATTCGTTGATAACTCTTAGACACGATTTAAACAAATGGCTAAAGCTGACGAACATCTGAAGTATACCAGAAATATCGGTATTATGGCTCACATCGATGCCGGTAAGACCACAACCTCTGAACGTATACTTTTTTATACCGGTCTGACCCACAAGATCGGTGAAGTACACGATGGCGCCGCCACCATGGACTGGATGGAACAGGAGCAGGAACGCGGTATTACAATTACCTCTGCTGCTACCACCACTTTCTGGAAATATAACGACGAAAAATATAAAATCAACCTGATTGACACCCCGGGACACGTTGACTTCACCGTAGAGGTAGAACGTTCGCTCCGCGTCCTTGACGGTGCTGTGGCTACTTTCTGCGCCGTAGGTGGTGTAGAGCCCCAGTCAGAAACCGTATGGCGTCAGGCTGACAAGTATAATGTGCCCCGTATCGGATATGTTAACAAGATGGACCGTTCAGGCGCTAACTTCTTTGAAGTATGCCGCCAGCTGAAGGACGTCCTCGGTGCTAACCCTTGTCCCATACAGATACCCATCGGCGCTGAAGAAACCTTCAAGGGTGTGGTTGACCTTATCACCATGAAGGCTTACTTCTGGCATGATGAAACCATGGGTGCTGAATACTCGATCGAAGACATCCCCGCAAATCTGGTTGCCGAAGCTGAAGAGTACCGCGACAAGATGCTTGAGAAGATTGCCGAATATGACGACGCTCTCATGGAGAAGTACTTCGACGATCCCTCGACTATCACTATCGATGAAATCAAGCGTGCTCTGCGTAAGGCCACTCTTTCGATGAACCTCGTTCCTATGATTTGCGGTTCTTCGTTTAAGAACAAGGGTGTGCAGTGTCTCCTTGACTGTGTTTGCGCTTACCTCCCCAGCCCCGTTGACTCAGGCGCTGTAGAAGGTCACGCTCCCGGTAACCCCGACGAGATTGAAACCCGCGAACCTTCAAGCGAAGCTCCTATGAGCGCTCTCGCATTTAAGATTGCCACCGACCCCTATGTAGGCCGTCTCTGCTTCTTCCGCGTTTACTCTGGCGATGTTGTTGCCGGTAGCTACGTGCTCAACTCACGCTCGATGAAGAAAGAGCGCATCTCACGTCTGTTCCAGATGCACTCAAATAAGCAGAACCCCATGGAGAAGATCGGTTGCGGTGATATCGGTGCCGGCGTAGGCTTCAAGGATATCCGCACCGGTGATACCCTCTGCTCAGAAGAGGCTCCCATCGTGCTTGAGGCTATGGAGTTCCCCGATCCCGTTATCGGCATCGCAGTTGAGCCCAAGACTCAGAAGGACCTTGACAAGCTCGGCGTTGGTCTTCAGAAGCTTGCTGAAGAGGACCCCACCTTCCGCGTTGAGACCAACGAGGAGACCGGTCAGACCGTTATCTCAGGTATGGGTGAGCTTCACCTCGATATCATTATCGACCGTCTGCGTCGTGAGTTTAAGGTGGAATGTAACCAGGGTCGTCCCCAGGTAACATATAAGGAGACTATCACCAAGCCCGTTGAACTTCGTGAAGTATTCAAGAAGCAGACCGGTGGTCGTGGTAAGTTTGCTGATATCATCGTACGTGTAGAACCCGTTGACGAGGGCTTCGAAGGCGGTCTGCAGTTCGTTGATGAAGTTAAGGGCGGTAACATTCCTAAGGAATTCATCCCCGCTATCCAGAAGGGCTTCACCAACGCTATGAAGAACGGTGTTCTCGCCGGCTTCCCCGTTGAGCAGCTCAAGGTTACCGTGATTGACGGTTCTTTCCACCCCGTTGACTCTGACCAGCTTTCATTCGAGCTCTGCGCTATCCAGGCCTTCAAGAAGGCTTCGGAAAAGGCAGGTCCCGTGCTTCTCGAGCCTATCATGAAGATTGAGGTAGTTACTCCCGAGGAAAGCATGGGTGACGTGATCAGTGACCTTAACAAGCGTCGCGGTCAGGTAGAAGGCATGGAAACCTCACGCAGCGGTGCCCGCGTGGTTAAGGCTAAGGCTCCGCTTGCCGAGATGTTCGGATACGTTACCGCACTCCGTACCATCACTTCAGGCCGTGCTACTTCGACCATGACCTTCTCACACTACTCAGAAGTAAGTAACTCGATTGCCCGCAACGTTCTTACCGAATGTCAGGGCCGTGTTGATCTGCTTAAATAATCACCGACACTTTCATACATCAAAATATGAGCCAAAAAATCAGAATCAAACTTAAATCTTACGACCACAACCTCGTCGACAAGTCGGCCGAGAAGATCGTAAAGACTGTAAAGTCTACCGGTGCAGTGATCAGCGGTCCTATACCCCTGCCCACTCACAAGCGTATCTTCACTGTCAACCGCTCGACCTTCGTCAACAAGAAGTCGCGTGAACAGTTCCAGCTCTCATCATTCAAGCGTCTCATTGACATCTACAACTCGACTGCCAAGACAGTTGACGCTCTGATGAAGCTTGAGCTTCCCAGCGGTGTGGAAGTAGAGATCAAGGTGTAATGCCTTGACTCTTTTATGACTAAGAATTAACCAATCAATCTGACAAACCCAAAAGTTAAAAGAAATGCCAGGATTATTAGGAAAGAAAATCGGAATGACATCCGTTTTCAGTGCCGACGGCAAGAACGTGCCGTGCACTGTTATCGAAGTAGGTCCTTGCGTGGTTACACAGGTTAAAACTGCCGCTACTGACGGTTATGATGCAGTGCAGCTTGGCTTCGTAGAGAAGAAGGACAAGCACACCACCGCCCCCATGGCCGGTCACTTCAAGAAGGCAGGTACCGCCCCGCAGAGATACTTGGCCGAGTTCAAAGGTTTTGAGGACGAGTATAAGCTCGGTGACGTAGTTACCGTAGACAAGCTCTTCACTGATGCCGACTTCGTTGACATTCAGGGAACCTCAAAGGGTAAAGGCTTCCAGGGCGTAGTTAAGCGTCATGGTTTCGGCGGTGTAGGCCAGAGCACTCATGGTCAGCACAACCGTCTCCGTGCCCCCGGTTCGGTAGGTGCCTGCTCTTACCCCGCAAAGGTGTTCAAGGGCATGCGCATGGCCGGCCAGACAGGCAATGAGCGCGTGACCGTTCAGAACCTCAAGGTCGTGAAGGTTATCCCCGAACACAACGTGATGATGATTAAGGGTTCAATACCCGGATGTA
>CAZNBC010000046.1:4480-9125 GCA_964571125.1 uncultured Bacteroides sp. | reverse complement strand
ACCTCAACAGCCTCAGCTCGGGACCTCTCGCGGCCAATATCACCGATATAATCAATATCGAAAAGATTCTCTACGGACGTCATTTCAACGAGCGCGACATGAAGGAAAAGCGCAAGGTGATGATGATAGAGAAGGAGAATGCCGAGATACTGTTCGGCGATGCGTCAAAAGCCCTCGGGCAGACACTCCGGTGCATGGGACTCGCCTGGACCGTGGTAGGGGTTTTCGAGCACGAGTGGGACAACAATACCTACATACCGTTTGAAACCGGACTCGCCCTTAAAGGCGGCGACCCTTCGGTCAACGAGCTGAAGGTGTATCTCAAGGAATTGACCACCGAGGAACAGGCCACTAATGCCGAGCAGAATATACGCCGCACGCTTGCCTCCGTACATGAGTTTGACCCCGAGGATAAGGGTGCCATGTGGAGCTGGAATCGCCTCGCGGATACCATCAGCGGACACGCGATGCTTGACATAGTTAACATTGCCGTATGGATTATAGGGCTGATGACACTCGTGAGCGGCATTGTAGGCGTAAGCAATATCATGTTCGTGTCCGTCAAGGAGCGTACCCACGAGATTGGCATACGACGTGCCATCGGGGCACGTCCGTCAGACATCGTCCGTCAGATAATCTTCGAGGGTATTGCCATCACGGCCCTGTTCGGATACATAGGTGTAGTGGGTGGCATAGCCACTACCGAACTGCTAAACCATCTCTTCGGTAGCGGTATGGGCATAAAGGATGCTACCGTAGATGTGTCGCTCGCGCTTGAAGTGACCCTCGTTCTGATAGTATGCGGTGCTTTGGCAGCACTTTTTCCCGCTATCAAAGCCACAAAAGTAAAACCCGTAGAAGCCCTCCGCGATGAATAACCCTTTTGACCTCGACAAAATCAGAGAGATAGGCGTGACCCTATCGCGCAACAAGACGCGCACTTTCCTCACGGCCTTCGGTATCTTCTGGGGCACGGCCATGTTAGCTATGTTGTGGGGCGGAGCCGATGGCATGAAGGGTATGCTGCTGAGACATGTAGCGGGCTTCTCAACCAATTCGGGGGTGATGTTCACACGCCCCGTCACCATGTCGTACAAAGGCTTCAATAAAGGTATGTCATGGAATCTCACCGATCAGGATGTAGACATCATACGCCGTGTGACGCCCGACATAGAGCATATCGCTTCGGCCGTGACACGCGGCGCTACTGTAATATATGGCAGCAAGACATCGGCGGTGCAGATGATGGGTATCACCGGCGACTACCCCATGATAAACAAACCCCGCATATACGAGGGACGCTTCATTACCGACCATGATGTAGCCAATTCTTCAAAAGTAGTCGTACTCGGCAAAAATATAGCCAACAACCTGTTTGGCACTGCCTCGCCCTTAGGAAAGTATATTGAGGTCAACGGCGTATACCTCAGGGTTGTGGGCGTTGCTGGCCAGCTGTCCGATGCAAATATCGGCCCCAGAGTGGACGACGGCGTTGTAGTGCCCATCACCGTAGCTCGGTCGGGCTATGACGACCCGACCGTAGTAGGGTTCGTATGCTTCACCGCCAAGCCAGGTCATACCCCCACGGAGCTACGTAAATATATCGACCGTGCCATACGCGTAAATCATCCGCTGCATCCGCAGGACAAAAATGCGTTGTGGTTCATGGATATATCCGAGGAGTTCAGTAAGGCCGAAATGCTGTTTTTGGGCATCTCACTGCTCGCCATCTTCGTCGGAGGAGGCACCCTGTTGGCAGGAGTCATAGGGGTAGGTAATATCATGTGGATTGTGGTCAAGGAGCGGTCACACGAGATAGGTATTCGCCGCGCGATAGGAGCTACGCCACGCGACATCATCACTCAGATACTCTCGGAGAGCATTATCCTTACCTTGATTGCAGGCACCGCCGGCATAGCCTTCGCCACGATAGTGCTGGGCATAGTTGATAAACTAACTTATGACCCCATATACGGGTCGGCCAACTTCGACCTTCCCCTCTACAGAGCGATAGGCATCATGGGGGTATTCATTGTCTTCGGCGCATTAGCCGGGCTGGCACCCTCGATGAAAGCCATGCGTATAAAACCCGTGGAAGCCATAAACGATAAATAACCAAATCACAGAGAATTAACGAATAAACCAGAGTTGAACATATTAATTTAGTCTTCTAACTTATATGAAAAAGTTTTTCAGAATCGCCGGATGGGTACTTGTAGGCCTGATTTTCGTAGGAACCTTCGGGTATCTGATATATAAATCGCGCCCCAAGGCGGAACAGTACGCCATAGTGACTCCCACGATTAGCACTATCGAGCGCACAAGCGTGCTCACGGGCAAAATCGAACCCCGCGACGAGATTGCCATCAAGCCTCAAATCTCAGGTATCATCACTGAAATACTTGTTGAACCGGGCGAGATCGTGAAAGAGGGCGATATCATAGCGCATATCAAGGTGATACCCGAAGCCTCACAGCTGTCGGCAGCTCAGAACAGGGTACACAACGCAGAAATACGTCTGGCTGACGCACGCGTGAAGCACGACCGCAACACTACACTCTACGACAAGAAGGTCATATCCCGCGAGGAGTTTGACCAGACGGCCACCGCACTGAAGGAGGCCGAAGAGGAGATGCTGTCGTCGCGTGACGCACTCGATATAGTACGCAACGGTGCCTCACGCTACAATGCCGGAGAAAGCAACACTCAGGTGAGGGCCACCATCACCGGACTGGTGCTGGATGTGCCCGTCAAGGTAGGTACATCGGTTATCCAGGCTAATACCTTCAACGACGGTACCACCGTGGCAACCATCGCCGACATGTCCAAACTCATCTTCCGTGGCTCAGTTGACGAAACCGAGGTAGGCAAACTCTCCGTAGGTATGCCGGTGGACATCACCATCGGTGCACTCCCCGACTTCAAGCGCTCTACCTACATTGAGTATATCGCACCTAAAGGTAATAACGAGTCAGGAGCTAACACATTTGAGATAAAGGCTCCGGTAGAGGTTGACGAGGGAGTCAATCTGCGTTCGGGCTACAGCGCCAATGCCTCGGTAGTACTCGCTAAAGCCGAGAACGTGGTGTCCCTCCCCGAAAGTGTACTTGAGTTTTCAGGAGACAGCACCTACGTCTACATCCTCACCGACTCCATCAAGAAGCAGACATTTGAACGTCATGCCGTCACAACCGGCGTAGGCAACGGCCTCAATATCGAGATAAAGGACGGCGTGAACACCGACATGAAGGTGCGCGGTGCGGCAATCCTTAATAATTAATTCCCGTACAGCCAATCATTTACTGCACATGATGATACACTATAAGTCACTGCTCGTCAAGTCAGTGCTCACCATAGGGATAAGTCTGTCTGCTTCCTCGGCCCTCGGCTCTGAGACCGGCACGGTGTGGACGCTTGACAGCTGCATCAGCTACGCTACGACCCACAACCTCAATGTGCGTGGCCGCGAATATGACAAACTCAACGGTGAGGTTGCCGTAGATGCCGCCAAAGACCGCTTCCTGCCACGGGCTAATGCCTATGCTAACCAGTCGTTCGCTTTCGGCCGTGGCCTGAATGCACAGAATACCTATTCCGACCGTAACACATCCACCTTCTCATGGGGCGCTCAGGCTGAGCTTCCACTCTTTCAGGGACTGAGTGCCGTGAGGGGGCTGGAACAGGCGAAAGTGTCGCTGCGCAAGATGGTCTATGAGGTGGAGGCGGCTAAGGAGGACATCGCCCTGAACGTCATTTCACAGTATCTTCAGACGCTGTATGCTGAAGAGATGGTGCATGTGGCCGAGTTGCAACTCGAGATGTCGAAAGTGGAGCTTGACAGGCGCACCCATCTGCTTGATGCCGGAAAGATAGCCGAACTCGACGTACTCCAGTCGCAGTCACAGGTAGCTCAGGATGAACTCACCCTTGTCAATTCCCGCAACGACCATGCCATAGCCCTCCTTGATCTCTCGCAGCTTCTTCAGCTGCCTGACACAACCGGATTTCGCATCGCGGCATTAGACGACTCCCCCATTCCCATACTCAACCCGGACGAGGTGTATGAGAACGCTTTGCGTACCAACTCCTCCGTCATGGCCGCACGGGCCGGTATCGAACTTGCCGACAAGTCCATCTCTCTCGCTCACACGGGCTACATCCCTACCCTGTCGCTCAATGCAGGCATAGGCAGTTCGTACTATCATCTATCGGGCATAGAGAATTCGGGCTTCGGCTCGCAGATGCGCAACAACCTCAGCAAGACCGTAGGATTCTCACTCTCCGTGCCACTGTTTGACGCATTCTCAACCCGCCGCAACATCAGCCGCGCCAAAGTACAGCGACTTACAGCCGAACTGCAACTTGAATCAACCAGCACAGCCCTTTATAAGGCCATACAGCAGGCCTACTTTCAGGCCGTGGGTGCCGAAAGAAAGCGCATGGCCTCGGAAGTCGCTACCTCCACTTCACGCTCGGCCCTTGACGCCATGACGGTGAAATACGATTGTGGCCGTGCCAATGCTACGGAATATGAGCAGGCCCGCCTGCAATACATTACCAACCTCTCCCAGTCGCTACAGGCACGCTACGAAGCCATTCTCCGCTCCAAAATCCTCGAATTCTACAGCCATCCCGCCTATTGATA
>CAZNBC010000046.1:0-4380 GCA_964571125.1 uncultured Bacteroides sp. | reverse complement strand
TACATGACGATGTCGTCCTTGACGAAGGGGACGCGCTCACGAAGTCCGCTGACAAGGCGTTCGACGGCAGATGATGACTTGAGGGGACGTCGGAAATCAAGTGCCTGAGCGCCATTGAGCAGCTCAATGCCCAAGATGAGTTCGAGATTGTCAAGCACCTTGGCCAACTTGGTGGCGGCATTACCTCCCATTGACACATGGTCTTCCTGGCCGTTGCTCGACACAATTGAGTCACTTGAGGCGGCGAAGCAGTACATCTTGTTCTGACTAACGATTGACGCGGCGGCATACTGCGGTATCATGAAGCCGCTGTTGAGTCCCGGCTCGGCCACAAGGAACTCCGGGAGTCCGCGCAGACCAAGAATGAGCTGTGCGGTGCGACGCTCGGAGATGTTGCCAAGCTCGGCAATGGCAACGGCAAGGTAATCGAACACCATGGCGATAGGCTGACCGTGGAAATTACCTCCCGAAAGAATCAAATCAAGGTCGGGGAAAATCGTGGGATTATCCGTCACGGAGTTGATTTCGGTGGTCACCACTTCAGTGGCGTAGTTGATGGCATCCTTCGACGCACCATGAACCTGAGGTATGCAACGGAACGAATAAGGATCCTGCACATAGGGTTTGGGCTTCTGCTGTATCTCGCTGCCTTCGAGGAAAGCGCGGACATTGTCGGCGGTCTCGATCATGCCTTTGTGGGGACGCACCTGCTGGAGGCAGTCGCTGAACGGGGCGAGGAGTCCCTCGAATGCATCCAGCGACAAAGCGCCAACAAGGTCGGCCTTGCGCGAGAGGCGACGTGCGCGGAGCAGAGCGGCCACGGCGTTGGCGGTCATAAACTGTGTACCGTTGAGCAACGCAAGTCCCTCCTTGCTTTCAAGGGTGACGGGTTCGAGACCCAGTTCCTTTAGTACATCGGCAGCCTGACGACGCTCACCACGGAAGTCAACCTCACCCTCCCCTATCAAAGGCAGGAAGAGCTTGGCCAAGGGAGCGAGGTCACCTGAAGCGCCGAGAGACCCGCGGTCGCATACGACAGGGAGCACGTCGGCATTGTACAGCTCCACGATACGCTCTACGGTGGACAGCTGCACACCGCTATGGCCGAGGCACAGAGCATGTATCTTCAGCAGGAACATCAGGCGCACAGTATCGTGAGGCAGAGGTGTGCCCACGCTACACGAGTGGCTCTTGACGAGATTCTCCTGCAGCTTCGACAGGTCGGCGTGGGGAATGCTGTGAGAGCAGAGGCTACCGAATCCGGTAGTGATACCGTAGAGAGGCTTGTCGGACTCCAAGGCTTTCCTTTCGAGATATTCACGGCACTTCACCACGCGCTCACGGGCTTCGTCCGACAGGGTCAGGCGAGCCTTGTCCGTCAGGATTTCCTCTATGATGTCAAGGGTCAGCGGACCCTTGCCTATTTCAAATGTCTTCATCTTAATGATATGTGATGAGATTGGAGGTAATTAGGTGGTCGGCTTTTAGCCGTTTAACTGACTGTCAACATACCGGAGCACCTTACGCTCGGTATCCTCGGCCTGAGCACGCAGTGACGCGGCCTCAAGTCGCATGGCAGCTACATAGTCGGCATCCGAGAGGCCCGAAAGGTTTATCTCTACATTGAGCAGAGCGCCGAAAATGGCGGTACGGGCACACATGGCGGCCACAGCTGCATCAGTTATGGCGTTGGAGTTGCCGAAATGAGCCACGGAGTCAATTTCGGGAAGTATGGAGGCGGTAAGGCGTGCCACCTGCATGGGCACTTCGGCAGCGCCTTTAGTTGCGGCCTCAATAGCTTCCTTGCGCACATGCTTCTGCTCGTCGGTGTCTTTCGGCATCTTGAAAGCTGCCATCACAGTGGCGTATGCGTCACTGTCGCGGTCAATGGCGTCGGTAAGCTGAGTCATCACCGTTGAGAATCGTGTTAGGAGCAGGGTCATGTCGGCCTCCCTGTCGGCATACTTCTTACGACCGATGGTGAGACGGGCCACCATAGAGCCCAAGGCCGTAGCCAACGCCCCGCAGAGTGCGGAAATGCTTCCTCCGCCGGGCACGGGTTCACCCGAAGCGGTTGTATCTATGAAGTCTTTGACTGTCTTGTCTATCAGCATGGTAATAGAGATATGTGAGAATGATTGGGTTATACGATGTTTTGGCTCACTACGCGTCCACGCTTGATGGTGATGCGCACCGAGTTCATGCCGGTATAGTAGGGCAACATGAGCGGAGTGTCGGAGTCAAGGATGACGATGTCGGCCAGTTTACCGGCTTCGAGCGAGCCGATGGTCGCGGCACGCCCTATGGCGGCGGCACCGTTGAGTGTCATGGCCGTGATGGCCTCCTCAACAGAGAGCCCCATGTAGATACATGCCAGTGCGAACGTGAGGGGTATCGAACCGCTGCAACAGCTTCCGGGGTTGAGGTCGGTGGCAAGAGCCACGGCACACCCCTCGTCAATCATCTTGCGGCCACGGGCAAACTCCTCACGAAGCGTAAAGGCTGTGAGAGGCAGAAGCGTGGCTACCACTCCCTCGCGGGCCATATCGCGGATACCCCGGTCAGAGGCATGGAGAAGATGGTCGGCAGACAGAGCGTGAAGTTCGGCGGCGAGTGTGGCACTGCCTGTGTCGACTATCTCGTCGGCATGTATCTTCACGCCGAATCCCATCTTCGCAGCAGCATCAAGAAGTCTGCGCGACTGTTCGATGGTGAATACTCCCTTTTCGCAGAATACGTCGCAACTTTCGGCAAGTCCGCGCTTCTTCACCTCGGGGAGCATCTCGTCAATGAGGAAGTCAATATACTCGTCACTGCGTCCGGCATACTCGGGGGGCACTGCATGTGCTCCGAGGAACGTGGAGTAGATGTCAACCTTGCGGTCAGGGTCGGCATTGAGTTTCGCCATGACCTCCAGTTGCTTCAGCTCGCAATCGCGATCAAGACCGTAGCCGCTCTTACCCTCAACTGTAGTTACGCCCATAGCGCTCATCACGTCAAGGTAATATCGGGCCTTATCCATCAGCTCCTGCTCGGAGGCACTGCGTGTGGCCGACATGGTGCTGACGATGCCGCCGCCGCGCTCCATGATGGACATGTACGTGTCGCCGCGCATTCTCCATGAGAATTCTTCGGGACGGTAGCCCCCGAAAACAAGATGGGTATGCGAGTCAACAAATCCCGGCAAAACGGCACGACCGGCAGCATCAATAACCTCAACTGAAGTATCTGCATTGGATTGGGGTGCCTCGTCAGTGGGGCCGCAATAGGTGATGACGCCGTCGCAAGCCTCTATTACCCCGGCAGGGATATTGCGGAGCTCACCCATAGCCTTACCCCTCACGGCTTCCGTGCCTGTGGGGGTAAAGATATTGGCATTGATTATTCTCAGGCGCTTCATTCCATCAGACGGTTTTCGAGCACCTGATTGATAGAGAAGTTCTCTATGCCGAGATAGTATTCAGCAGTATCGACAAGCGCCTGCATGGGCACAAGTCCTATGATTTCACTACCCACGATGCTTACCCCGTAACGCTTAGCCTCGAAACGAACCATCTCGAAAGCCTGATAGAGGGCGGTGTGGGTGTAATCGGTCATGTTGATGGACACCTGAGTGATGCCACGCTCGGTCAGCTCCACGCCCATGGCCTTGCAGTAGCGCAGACCGCCTCCGATGAATCGAATCTTTTTGGCAATATTGTGGGCAATCTCAAGGCTGGGGGTGTTCAGATTGATATTGAAAGCCACAAGAGGCATACGTGCACCCACGGCAACCACCCCGGCAGAGGGGTGAGGCGCAGCGGGGCCGAAGTCGGGCCTCCATTCAGGCAGGGCCAGCTTCTCGGCCATGCCTTCAAACTCGCCCTTGCGCACTGCGGCAAGATTCTGACGCGAAGGTGAAGAAGCCGACTTCTCATACAGTATGACGGGTACATTGAAGCGCTCTGCTATCTCGCTGCCACACTCATGGGCTATGCGGTCGGCATCCTCCATCGTGCAACCCTTGATAGGGATGAATGGCACTACATCGACAGCGCCCATACGGGGATGCTGACCCTTATGATTACGGAGGTCAATCTCATTGACAGCCACTGCAATAGCTTCGAGCACGGCCTGCTTGAGCTCCTCGGGACGACCGACTACGGTGACTACAAGGCGATTGTGGTCTTCATCATTGCTATAGTCAAGCAGTTTCACGCCCTCTTTAGCGCGGAAAGGCTGCACAATTCGTTCGATTCTCTCGCGGTCGCGTCCCTCGCTGAAGTTAGGCACGCACTCCATTATTTGACTCCACATGGCTATATTATTTTAGATTATGATACTATATAGGGATAATCGGTTAATTACTTACTTTGTGAAGAGAGGGCCTCGGCCACCACT
>CAZNBC010000045.1:0-9187 GCA_964571125.1 uncultured Bacteroides sp. | reverse complement strand
TACATACCTTATCTCGCCAAGAACGCAGGGTTTACACGTATCGGGGAGAAGGTGGTGCACCATCAGGCCCGCAAGTACGGCACCACCAAGTTCGGCCTTGACCGTTTCGTCAACGGCTACCTTGACCTGGCCACGCTGTGGTTTACCAACAAGTTCGGTATCAAGCCTATGCACTTCTTCGGCCTGCTCGGCTCACTGATGTTCATACTTGGCTTTATCGCGGTGATAATCGTTGGAGCGACCAAGCTGTACAATATGCACATGGGCAACAGCTACATCCTCGTCACTGACTCTCCCTACTTCTACCTCTCGCTCGTAATGATGATACTTGGCACACAGCTGTTCCTGACCGGTTTTCTCGGCGAGCTGATAGTGCGCAACAGCCCCTCACGCAACAAGTATGAGATTCGTGAGGAAATAACTCAGTAAAAAACTAATCTGTTATGGAATCCATAAACGCATATCCCCAGTTCTATAAATTAGCTACCGACCGCTATTCATGCCGAAAGTATTCGTCACGCCCTGTTGACAGGGAGATAGTGCTGGCGGTGCTCGATGCTGCCCGTCTCGCTCCCTCGGCCTGCAACAAGCAGCCGTGGGTGTTCACAGTGGCCGACAAGAGCGTTAACCCCGAGCTTCATGCCGCCGTGGCCGCGTCATACGGACGTGAATGGGCCGAGGAGGCCCCGGTGCTGGTGGTAGTGGCGGGAGTACATTCCCAGGCATGGCATCGCGCTGACGGCAAGGATCATACCGATGTGGATATAGCCATCACGACTGAGCATCTCTGTCTTGCGGCAACTTCTCTCGGACTGGGTACGTGCTGGATATGCAATTTCGACCGTGAACGTCTGTCGCAGGCCCTGAATTGCCCCGAGGATATTGAACCTGTGGTGATTATACCGATGGGCTATCCTGCCGAGGATGCAGTGCGTGCGCCGCGTCCCCGCAAAACACTGGATGAGATAGTACGATGGGAGAAGTTCTGAGGCATCGTCCGACAGGTACGTCACCCGTAGCTGCCTTATTGGCAGTTGTGGCTGTGGCTGTTATGGTGCTTGCGTGGAGCTGCAACAACAACGGATGTCTCGAGAATCAGAATTCCCTGCCGCTGGCTGGCTTCTATTCCTATCCTTCGGAGAGGGGGATGAGTGTCAGCAGCATTAATCTCGGTGGGGTAGGGGCTCCGAACGATTCACTTCTCTGCACCTCCGGCACAGCAGTGTCACAGGTCTACCTGCCATTCAGGAGCGAGCGGAATTCTACGTCGTTCTACATCGCCTACACCGATTCGATACTCATGGCCCACGATGTGCGCGACACTATGACCTTCGCCTACGATTCCTATTCATATCTCGCTTCCGAGGAGTGCGGAGCCATGTATCGCTACCGTATCACTTCGGTAAGCTATACGCGCAATGTGTTGGACTCCATCGCAGTCACGGATTCGCTCATAACCAATATCGATGCCGAGCGCATCAGGATATATTTCCGAACCAATGATGCCTCCAACCAGTAGTCCCTATTTCGCCATGCTGTTTATGTCACGTCATATACGATGTCTTGTCGTGCTGCTTTCGGTGGTATGCGCTCTGGCTGTGTCGGCTCAGCGAAGGGTCACTCCGGTATCTACGCCTCCACCAGTGTCTGCCACGACTCAGGAGAGGACACCCAAGGCCGCCGACCGCACTAATGTGGTGTCGCGCACCGACTCGCATGGCAATATAATACTGGTCGATACCATTTCGGGTAGTGAGTTTAACGACACTATCGTCATAGAGCGTCCTCCGCAGCATATCTATCCCAAGTTAAACGGTACTACCGTGGGGTTGAACATACTGGACCCCGTCATGCGCCTGTTGGGTCAGGATTACGGTGGTGTTGACGTGTGGGGGCAGCTGAGCATCTACAACCGCTATTTTCCGACATTGACCATCGGAGCGGGAACCTCCGATTTCACTCCCGACGGTAATAACTTCACCTTCAAAAGTCCGATTGCGCCTTACTTTAAGCTCGGGTGCGCCTACAACATGTTTTATAACTCCAACCCCGACTATCAGTTTCAGGTGGGGTTGATGTACGGCTTCTCGGCTTTCTCATATAAGGTTACGGACGTGACGGTGACCGACAGTTACTGGCAGGAAACGTCGCACTTCACCATACCTTCTACATCCACTTCGGCAGGTTGGCTCGAGATAACTTTCGGCGTCAAGGTCAAGATAGCCGGGCCGTGGTCGTTGGGATGGAACGTGAAGTATCACAAAATCCTTCATGAGGGAGCGGCACGCTCGGGTAAGCCGGTATATATCCCCGGCTATGGCAAGCGCGGCAATGCACTTGCGTTGGGCTTTTCGCTGATGTATACGCTGCCCTGGCCCGTGAAATCGGCCAAGACGGCCGACACTGCCGACGAAGTTGAACATATGTAGCTCACAGGGCGTTGTCCTGAAGTATACATATATCTAATTATGAAGAAAATAATCATTATAGGCGCATCGTCGGGACTGGGGATGCGCATTGCCACCGACTTTGCACGCATGGGGTGGCGAGTGGGCGTTGCCGCCCGTCGTGAGGAACCTCTCAAGGCCCTACATGATCTTTATCCTTCACAGGTAGCCTATCACACTATTGACGTACGCACGGTTGATGCCGTAGAGCGTTTCAATCATCTCATTGAACTGGTTGACGGCATGGATGTGCTGCTGTTTGCCTCGGGTGTAGGCTTCGCAGACCCCGATCTCAAGCAGAGCAAGCTGATGGATATGCTCGAAACCAATGTGGTGGGGTTCGCCCGTATCGTCGCCGAGGCCTACAAGTATTTCCGCCGTACAGCCGTTGATGCTCCGGGTCAGATTGCGGCAATCACCTCCGTGGCCGGAACCAAGGGCATAGGTGTCGCCGCCGGCTACAGCTCGTCAAAGCGTTTTCAGCAGTCATTCCTTGACTCGCTCGAGCAGTTGGCCCACCGTCAGAAGGTTGATGTGAAGTTTACCGACATACGTCCGGGATTCGTGCGCACTCCGCTGCTTGACTCAAGCAAGAATTACCCGATGCTCATGAGCGTTGACTATGTGGCGCCGCTCATCGAAGAGGCTATCCTTCGCAAGCGTCGTGTGGCTTACATAGACTGGCGCTGGGGACTCCTCACCGGCGCATGGCGTCTGATGCCGCAATGGCTTTGGGCTCGCCTCCCCGTAAGTTTGTAGAATTATTGGCAACTTTTCCGGCTAAAAGTCCTAACTTTGCACTGTTGAATTTTTAATAAGACAACCATCTAACTTTTCATCAAAGTGAGTATCCTCAAAGAAGGCATTCCGGTGGCCTTATGCAGTGATCATGCCGGATATGAGTTGAAAGAGCAGCTGAAGGAGTATCTTTGGGCCTGCGGTGTTCCCGTTAAGGATTTCGGCACCTACAGCAGCGATAGTTGCGACTATCCCGACTTCGCCCATCTGTGTGCTTCGGCCGTCGAACGTCATGAGTGTTATCCCGGTATAGCCATGTGCGGCACCGGCAATGGCATAGCCATGACCCTTAACAAGCATCAGGCGGTGCGTGCGGCTCTCTGCTGGCAGCCTGAGATAGCCAAGCTGGCCCGCGAGCACAATGATGCCAATATACTCGTGATGCCCGCACGTTTCATCTCGTTAGATGAGGCTAAGGCGATGGTCGATACCTTCCTCGACACTGAGTTTGAGGGTGGTCGCCATCAGCGCAGAATTGACAAGATACCCAATATCAAACGTTAAAAATATTTAATTGGCGAGAAAATCGCCGTATGAGATTACAAAGCGGTGACGTTCACACTGAACGTCACCGCTTTGTTCATATTTTTGCATTCAAATGGAACACCAGTTTTGCTTCCTTAGGCTGAAGAAGTTTTACGCATTTTATTACGGACTAAGGTTAAGGCAATCGGGAGTCGGCTACAGCCGTGAGGCCTCAGGCAGTCTTCTGCGGTGATTTCCACAGAAATGTAAGTATGATATAATCTCGTCACAAGATATCTATAAAATGACTTAGATATTAGAATCACCTAATCATGCCTTTTGGCTTTAGTCCTGTTGCCCCCTGATTGAAGGGTGCAACGGGATTCTTTTTTACTCCTCTTCCTCCTGCACGGGGTGCTTGGGCAGGAAGGCTTTCAGCATGAGTATGCCTGCGACGCCGGCCAGGAGGGAGCCTATCACGATGCCGAGCTTGGCTTGGTCGAGAAGTTCGAGTCCGTGTGCGCCCATGTTGTCAAACGACAGGTTGGCAACGAAGAGTGACACTGTGAATCCAATGCCTCCGAGCATCGCCACGCCGCTCATCATCTTCCAGTCTGATTTTTCAGGCATCGGAGCCCAACCGAGTTTTACGGTGAGCCATGAGAAGCCGAGTATGCCGAGGAATTTGCCTATCACAAGGCCGCAGATGATGGCGAGGCTGAGCCCCTCGACGATGGTCGCCGGGTTGGTGTCGAGCAGGAATATGCCCGCATTGGCAAACGCGAAGAGTGGTATGATGAGGAAGTTGACCACGGGATGGAGCGAGTCCTCAAGTTCCTGCAGGGGAGAGATGACCTTGTCGGAGGCCGATTCGATTTCCTTAAGCCAGTTCATCTGATCGCGTGAGAGTATGCTCTTGCGGTCAAGTGTAGAGTCATCCTCCTGGCGGAAGTGACCGATGCTCTCGCGTATCTTCTAGATATACTTTCGGGGCGCGAATACCGGTTGAGCGGGGATACAGAAGGCTATCCGCACGCCGGCTATCGTGGGATGTACACCCGAGTTGAGGAACAGGAACCATATCACGCCGCCGATACCTATATAGAATATTTTGGTCTGAATCTTGAAGACGTAGCCGAGGACAAGCAGTCCGAGCAGGGCCAGCGCCCACAGCAGCAGTGACACTTCGATGTGTGAGGAGTAGACGGTGGCTATGACGATGATGCCGCCTATGTCGTCCACTACTGCCAGTGTGGTGAGGAACACCTTGAGCGACAGCGGCACACGGTTGCCAAGCATCGCTAACAGGCCGAGCGAGAACGCTATATCGGTAGCCATCGGTATCGCACCGCCACGGGTGTAGTCGGTGCCCGCGCTCATGGTCATGAAGATGGTTACAGGGACAATCATGCCGCCGATAGCGCCGATAATAGGCAGGAGCGCCTTTTTGAACGATGACAGCTCGCCCACGAGTATCTCGCGCTTGATTTCCAGTCCGATGGTGAAAAAGAATACGGCCATCAGGGCATCATTGATGAATGCCAGCACGCTCATCGGGTGGCCGTCATGGCTGAAGATGTTGAATCCGCCTATCTGCAACCGTATTTCCTGATTCCAGAAAGAGAAGTAAGCGTTGTTCAGCCCCGGGATGTTGGCCACAATCAGGGCCAGTACGGTAGCCAATATAAGGAGATTACCGCCGGTGGCATGGCGGCGTATGGCCTGACGGGCGGCGTAGAACACGCTGTGCGGTTCCTGGAGCGGTTCGCGGGAGTAAAGTGCTGACATAATGTCCTTTTAGAATGATGAAGATGAGTAGAGTGAAGAATAGTAGGGTGAAGATTCACATGGTGATGAAATACTTCCAATAGTCGAAACTATACTTCTCTAACACTCAACAAACCGCTATGGTTGCGCCCATCTCCATATCCTAAAAAGAAAACGGCGCCGTACCCGAGGTACGGCGCCGAAATAATGGTATCAGAACGATTGTTCAGGATAGGACCATTCTATGGGACTAATTCATTTCACCGCCTATAAAATATACTTTATCTGTTAGAGTACTGTAGTAGAATGCCCAGCAGTTTTTATTACTGATTATTATATACGCATTATCACCTTTGATTTCATATTGACAGGTCTTAACAATCGAACGGCCTTCGTCATAATCATAATATTCTATTGTAGCGGTTCCATTGCCATTAAAAGTGATTTTCTCGTTATAAAGTTGGCAGACCTTTCCGTATAAAACTTCCGGCGTCAATACTCCCGTATGTTTACTATGCTCTGCTACGGGTACATTTAGTATCTGCGATGAACTAATCAGAATACCGTCAACTGTTGCTGATATTGAAAGAGGTAAATTATTCCAATTTACTTTTTCGAATGTATTGCTGTTGCCGACCGTCAGTGAGAGTACGCCGAATGAATCGGAGGTGACGGATTTTGTTTCGTCGCATACTACATTACCTTTGTTATCAGTAATTTTAACTACGACACTGGTTTTCTCGTTAACCCGTGGCTCCCCTGTACGTGTATCAAGTAAGGATACTTGATAACCGATTTGTGCCACGCCGTATAAAGAATTTATCATTGTCATGAAAAACATGACCAAATATTTAAATATCCTCATGTATTCTCGTTTTTTTATTAGTTGATTGTTGTGCTTTTAATCATCTATAAATCTGATAGTATCGCTTTCGGGACTGTAACGAAACGACTTACATTTAACGCTACTCAATAAAATATAAACAATATTACCTTCTATCTCATACTTATATGATTTAGTCATTTTAATGGGATTTCCAGCATTATACTCATAATACGTGTATGTTGCAGTCCCATTCTTACTAAAATTGTATTCATTATCTTCTCCTTCATACGGTTTTATCCTCTTGCCTGATAGGATTTCGGGCGTCAATACTCCCGTATGTTTACTATGCTCTGCGACAGGTACCGTTAGTATTTGCGAAGAGCCAATCAGAATACCGTCAACAGTTGCCGATATTGAAAGAGGTAAATTATTCCAATCTACTTTTTCGAAAGTATTACTGTTACCGACCGTCAATGAGAGTACTCCGAATGAATCAGAGGTCACGGATTTAGTTTCGTCACATACTACATTACCTTTGCTATCGGTAATTTTAACTACCACACTGGTTTTCTCATTAACCCGTGGTTCCCCTGTGCGTGCATCAAGCAATGATACCTGATAACCAATCTGTGCTACGGTAGGAGAGGTGCAAATTAACACAGAAAAAAGCAGAATGATGGTTTTAAATATTTTCATATATAATAATAGCTATAATTGAATGATTTTTATGAACGACTCAAAATATATATGGATGATTTCCCCTTTTTCTTTAAAGTGAGTTTATTTTCAGAAAGTTCAACAACCGTATATGTGATTTTTTGCTTCTCCTCTCCGGTAAAATACAACTGAATGTCCCCGGCCTGTGGCTCATTCAATGTATATTCAATCTGAATATCATTTAAGCTGCCGGAATAATCATTATTAAATATCAATGTTGTATTCTCACCATCCATATTACCGGTCCATGTGCCCGAAATGGATGATTTTAATGTAGAGGTCTCCATAGCAATACCTGAGCCACCGGTATATGTAAAAAGGGAATTATGCTTAATTCGAGGAAAATAATTTCCAATTAAAACACACGTCTCTTTTGATGATTTTGAGCGCACATCGAAGGCTCCTCCAATAATCTGTGTCGAAGGGGTGCTCATGTGTGTGAAGTAATTGTAAAACATATTATCTGTGACAATTGATGGTGCACTCTTAACTATATACTCATGATATTTAAATACCGGTCGTATGTATTTATCTATCTCTTCTACAATTTCTGTACTTGTAATCTCTTCCAAATTAAAACCACAAGTGACGCCGATGGGCTCATCATTACCTGCATCCAGGGGTTCTTCTGAGAATTCGGTTATCAATGGCTCTTCAATATTTTCAGTCTCAAGAGTAAATCCAACAGTTAGAGGATGTTCAATCGGCTCGCTTATTTCCGCACGGGCTACGATCTGTTTAGCGTTAACTGATATACCCATGGGTTTCTCAAACTCAGGGAATAAGTTTAGTTTTTTCTCAAAGAAATCATTACTTATCCCGGTGCCTAATAACTTTATATCATAATCACTCTTAAAAAGAGTCTTAATGTTTTTATGGTAAACGAATAGTTGGAAATCAACTCCTAATGAAGATGAAACCTTTCCTTTGGCGTATAATTCGGGTGAATATTCTTTACTAAGGTCTTGTAGCAATCCGACACCTATTTCAGCCTTGAAACGTGGTCCGGCTTTTACACTTACACCTGCGCCACCCAAATCTCCTATTAAGCCGAAACGTGCGGCAACCTCCAAACCGGCAAAAATGGTTCCGTCAAGCATGAGTTCCATTTTAGCCCGGTTTATGTTATCACCTTCCGCCTCAGAAACCAATGGCCCAGTGAAATCATTCTTACCATTTTGTCGCGTCCATTCAAAACATATAGCTGTTTGGCGGAGCATCTGATACTTGAAATCAAGCGATGCCTTAATAGTCAGAAAAGTCTCAAAATCAAAGGATGGAACAAAGACACCGCCTATAGGAGTCAAATGAGCGGTTTTTTTATTATACTTTTCATCAAACGTCTCAGTGTTATCCAATTTAAGATTAAATTCTAACTCAGTCTTTGGTTTAATGATGCAGAGAGCGTGATAGTAGTGCTTTTTTATATTTAATACAATATCTTTCAGTTCAACATCTATGCCTACAGAAGCGTTAAAATAATCAGTATTGACCGATATATCTACTAAATTTCCCTCAAATCCCGCTCTACTACTCATCGCTTTGATTAATTGTTGTACTTCGGAGTCAGAGGAATCACCGGCATAGAAGAACTTTGAGAATACTTCAGATGGGTC
The DNA here is from genome assembly GCA_964571125.1 of uncultured Bacteroides sp. Classification (GTDB taxonomy): domain Bacteria; phylum Bacteroidota; class Bacteroidia; order Bacteroidales; family Muribaculaceae; genus Paramuribaculum. The sequence continues at coordinate 551 of CAZNBC010000045.1, read as the reverse complement.
AACCGATTCTATGGCAACATTATATCCATCAGGTGTCCTTACAACTGAAAGAACCCGTGCACAGACGCCTACAGGAAATAAGTCAGTTAATTTACCGTAGTAAAGTAATTCACCTACAGTCGGAAGCACCGATAAGGTAACATCTGATTTGTAGTTTATAATTTCGCCGTCAAAATCACTTATATATGGAATATCAATATCGTCTTTAAGAATTCTAACGCCACTTTTAAATTCAGCTTCATTTCGGCTACCAAACGCAACACTGTCAATCTCAGCGACAGGGAACGCCTTTACTGTATTACCATGCGTTTTAAATACTTGACAGAGGCCAATAGTGTCAATAGTCTCAATGCTGATACTTTCGATACTGTCCGTATAAAAAAGCGTAACCTCACCGGTGTTACGGAACACGAGTAATTGCTTATGAGGAGTTTCCGCAGCATGTATCAAAAACCCAGTCAAAGTAAGAATGAACAAAAGAAACTTGATTCTCATCTTTTTACAAATTTGATTGATTTATTGGATACATTCAAAAAGTAAACTCCGGGATT
>CAZNBC010000044.1:0-9212 GCA_964571125.1 uncultured Bacteroides sp. | reverse complement strand
CACCCCCTGTGTGTGGCCCATGATACCTCTCACCGTAAGCTTCTTCCTCAAGAAGAGTGGTTCGAAGGCGCAGTCCGTACGTGATGCGGTCATCTACGGTGCGAGCATCATCGTAATATACCTTGTTCTCGGTCTGGCCATCACCGTGTTGTTCGGTGCTTCGAAGCTCAATGATTTGGCCACTAACGCGGTGTTCAATCTTCTGTTCTTCCTGTTGCTCGTGGTGTTTGCCATCTCATTCTTCGGAGGATTTGACATCAAGCTCCCTTCACGTTGGAGCAACAGTATGGATTCCAAGGCAGAGCGCACGACGGGTCTGCTCAGCATATTCTTCATGGCCTTCACTCTCGTGCTTGTGTCATTCAGCTGCACGGGCCCCATCATCGGCACACTCCTCGTGGAGGCTGCTTCGATGGGTGACTACGCCGGCCCTGCCGTAGGCATGGGTGCTTTCGCACTGGCTCTTGCCATTCCCTTTGCCCTCTTCGCCATGTTCCCCTCGATGCTTAAGGAGATGCCTCGCTCGGGTGGCTGGCTCAACTCCGTGAAGGTGGTGCTCGGTTTCCTCGAACTGGCCCTGTCGCTTAAGTTCCTTTCAGTAGCCGACCTGGCCTATGGATGGCGTATACTTGACCGCGAAGTGTTTGTAGCTCTTTGGGTTGTCATCTTCGTGCTTCTCGGCCTCTATCTCCTCGGAAAGATACGTTTCAGCCATGACACTCCTTCGGAGCATGTCGGCATTACCCGTTTCTTCCTCTCGCTCGTGTCGCTCAGCTTTGCCGTATACCTCATTCCCGGCCTATGGGGTGCACCCCTCAAGAGTGTCAGCGCCTTTGTTCCCCCGCTGTACACTCAGGACTTCAATCTCTATGCTTCGGGCAACTTCCGTCAGTTCAGCGACTATGACGAGGGTATGAAATATGCAGCCGAGACCGGTAGACCCGTCCTCATGGATTTCTCGGGCTACGGATGCGTGAACTGCCGCAAGATGGAGGGCGCAGTGTTTGATGCTCAGGAAATCAAGGAGGTGATACGCGATAACTTCGTGCTCATAGAGCTGATGGTCGACGATAAGAAGCCTCTGCCCAAGGAGGAAACCGTGATGGAAAACGGCAAGAAGCTTCGTCTCACCACCTATGGCGAGAAGTGGAGCTATCTGCAGCGCAACAAGTTCGCCGCCAATAGCCAGCCCTACTACGTGATACTTGACAATTCGGGCAACGCTATTTCCACTCCTTATTATTATGATGAAAATATTCCCAAGTTTGCCGAATGGCTTGCAGGAGGAATTGAAAAATACAATGACTGATTGGTTATGATCCACTCACGACAGGAAAAACTCGAGGCCCTCGGCCGAATCATCGATACACTTGACATCCTGAGGGTGAAATGCCCTTGGGATGCCAAGCAGACCAATGAAAGTCTGCGTCCAAATACGATAGAAGAGGTCTATGAACTCTGCGAGGCCCTCATCAATGAGGATAATCCTAATATCTGCAAAGAGCTTGGCGATGTGTTGCTCCACGTGCTTTTCTATTCCAAGATAGGGGAGGAGAAGGGCGAATTCGACATTGCCGATGTGGCCGACAAGCTCAACTCCAAACTCATATTCCGTCATCCCCACGTGTTCGGTGATGTCCATGTAGACTCCACCGATGAGGTGCTTCAGAACTGGGAGGAAATTAAGCTCAAGGAGAAGGGTGGCAACAAGACCGTACTTGGTGGTGTTCCCAACGCGCTTCCCGCTCTCATAAAGGCATTCAGGATACAGGAGAAGGCCGCTAACGTGGGCTTTGACTGGGAGAAACCTCAGGACGCATGGGAGAAGGTGACCGAGGAACTCGCGGAGGTGAGAAGTGAGATTGACTCAAAGGATCCACAGGGTATTGAGGAGGAAATGGGCGATCTGCTGTTCAGCGTGGTCAACATGGCACGGCTCTATGGCGTCAATCCGGAGAATGCTCTTGAGCGCACGAATAAGAAGTTCATCAAGCGATTCAATCACATCGAGCAGCGCAGTCATGAGATGGGGCGCGAGCTTAAATCCATGACTTTGGCCGAAATGGATGAACTTTGGAATGAAGCTAAACGTATTGATAAGTAACAAGCATTTGTCACTTATGGTTAGCATTACAAAAAGAATACTCATTATGAGCATGGTCGGCATTGCGTTATCATGCTCCACGACCTCTGCCAAGATATACCGCAACTTCTCTACCGAATGTGTGGGCATTGAGATGGTTACCGACAGCGTTGACTATCGTGGTGACCTCACCCGCCTGTACGGACGGCTTATCGGTAAGCCCCATACCTCGCAGCGAATTGATCGTATAACACTCGAATCCTCGGGAGTGCCGTTCGGATCTACCGATATTGATGGTGTGGATATGCAGCGATGGTTTCAGTGGGAGGACGAGGGTTCGATACCGGTCGAAATTGACTTCCCCGCGATGAAGCCGGCAAAGAAAGTGACTATCAAGGTCGAAGGGCCGCGTGGTGCCAGTCAGTGGACCGTCATACGTCAGTAAATACCTTACTTTCATCCAATCGTTTTCACTAATCTCATTAAATGAAGGTCTGCATCACTGAGAAACCCAGTGTGGCACGTGATATCGCGGCCATACTCGGCGCATCTGACCGTCGTGACGGTTATTATGAGGGCAACGGCTACCGCGTGACGTGGACATACGGCCATCTGTGTACGCTCAAGGAGCCGGCAGACTACACTGATTTGTGGAAACGTTGGTCGCTCGGGTCACTTCCAATGCTCCCCGAGAGGTTCGGCATAAAGCTGATTGATCAGGAGAGCATACGCCGTCAGTTTCACGTAATAGAAACACTTACAGGTGAGGCCGATGAGGTGATAAACTGCGGTGATGCCGGGCAGGAGGGTGAACTTATCCAGCGGTGGGTGATGCAGAAAGCCGGGGTGAAATGTCCCGTCATGCGTCTTTGGATATCCTCGCTGACCGACGATGCCATACGTGAAGGATTCGCTCATTTGCGTCCCGAAAGTGATTTCAATAATCTTTATTATGCCGGATTGTCGCGTGCCGTGGGTGACTGGATTCTCGGCCTGAATGCTACGCGCCTTTATACGCTGAAGTATTCACGTCCGGGCAACGTGCTGAGTATCGGCAGGGTACAGACACCGACGTTGGCTCTTATCGTGACGCGCCATAATGAAATTGCCGGTTTTGTTCCGCAGGATTATTGGGAAATAAAGACGGTGTATCGCGAGGCTGTTTTCAACGCTACCGCAGGGAAGTATAAGACCGAGCAGGAGGCGATGGAGGCCATGCGAATCATAGAAGGCCACGATCTCGTCATCAAGGATGTGCAGGAAAAGAAAGGGCGTGAGGCTCCTCCGCGTCTGTTTGACCTCACATCACTGCAGGTGGAGACCAACAAGCGATGGGGATGGACAGCTGACGCTACATTGGCCCTCATACAGACGCTTTATGAGAAGAAGGTGACTACATATCCGCGTGTCGATACTACCTATCTATCTGAGGATATTTACCCGAAGATTCCCGACATACTGCGCCGCATGACTCCTTATGCGCCGCAGACAGCTCCCATACTGCAGGGTAAGATTCCCAAGAGCAAGAAGGTGTTCGACAACAGTAAGGTTACCGACCACCATGCCATAATCCCTACGGGGCAGGCACCGAATCTATTGCAAGGCGATGAGAAGAAACTGTATCATCTGATTGCCATGCGTTTTATAGCTGCGTTCTATCCTGATTGTACATTCGCTACCACTACGGTGATGGCCGAGGTGGAAAACGTGGGATTCAAGGCTACGGGTAAGGTGATACTTGAGCCGGGCTGGCGTGCATTGTATGCTACCTCGGATTCTCAACCGGATGCTTCGGACGATAACCGTATATTGCCCCATTTCGACGTGGGTGAGCACGGCCCCCACACTCCCTCGTTGCAGAAAAAGCAGACTCAGCCCCCCAAACCATATACCGAGGGTACGCTTCTTCGGGCGATGGAAAGCGCGGGAAAGACGGTGGATGACGAGGAACTGCGCGAGGCCATGAAAGAGAATGGCATAGGGCGTCCGTCGACACGTGCGGCCATCATCGAGACTCTCTTCAAGCGAGGCTACATACGTCGTGAGAAAAAGAATATCGCAGCCACTCAGGCCGGTATCGAGCTGATAAATTCCATCAATGAGGAGCTGCTTAAGAGCGCTAAACTCACGGGGCTATGGGAGAATAAGCTGCGCCGTATAGAGCGAGGAAATTACTCGGCACAGGAGTTTATCAACGAGCTTAAGAGCCTTATATCCGAAATCGTCATCAATGTTTTGAGTGACAACTCGTTCCGAAAAATCGAAGTGGAAACCTCCTCTAACGCATCATCAAAGTCTTCGGGCAAAGATGATGAGGGTAAGAAAGATAGATCCAAGCAGACGAAGCCGCGTGCTCCGCGAGTGAAGTCAATGGATGATATCCTTTGCCCGGTCTGTGGCGCTGGACATATCATAAAGGGTCGCACGGCCTACGGATGCAGCCGTTTCAGGGAGGGTTGCGGGTTCCGCATCGGCTTTGACGAGGCTCCGCAGGATATGACATTAGGCAAACTCAATGCCAAGATAAAATCGTTGGCCAAGAAGAAAGTATGATTTTCCTCTATACACTGAAACTATGGCAATGGACATGAGTCTGATTACTGTATCGGCCGCTACCTCGGATTTTAACGATACCGTGCAGTGGGTCTGCGTCATCACCGTGCTTCTCATGGTGGTACGATGGCTATGGCGGCGGTATCACCGTCCCCATTGTTCTTCTTGCTGCTCAGAGAAAGGTAAAGAAGTCAAGGACTGCACAGATAAGAAGTGCAACAACCGATGCGCTCCGCAGGACCACACGGAACACCACGTTTTAGGAGGTGAGTGTGACGCATGTCCCCTCAAAAAGAATTGTCGCCATTAAATCCATAACGAGTTCGGTGACATCATTATGCACTTCGGGCCGGCTACCTTTGCAGGAAGTCGGCCCTTAGTGTATAATGTGTATGTTTGCCTGAGATTAGCGGCCGGTTTCGGTCACTTTGCGACGCAGTGTTGCGGTGAAGTTTTCATCCGCAGCGAGCTGCTCGATGGTGAGGTGCATGCGGTAGCGCCAGTAGTGACGTGAGATGGCAGGCACATTTATCTGCTCCTCGCGGGGGTCGGTGCGGCGGAGTGAGCCATCTATTGACAGCCAATCCTGCAAGGGAAGTATGCAGAGCATTGAGGGCGAAGCGAGATGATTTGTCACAATGCGGTCGCATATCCAAGGCTCGGCATACACCGGAGCTGCACCATGCTCATGCAGCACCTCGTTGTAGAATCTCTGCGTAGCGTCGCGGTTCTCCTCCCACCACTGGCGGATGCCGCCCATATCGTGGGTCGAAGTTGTGCACACAGAGAAGTAAGGATAGTGCCATGTGTCACCGAAAGCCTGATTGGGGTCCTTGGGCATACGCTGTATCTCAAGGGCAAGTATCTCGAGACGATCCATTACGGCGGGCACACAGGCGGGTATCATTCCGAGGTCTTCGGCGCATACGAGCATGTCGGTGGCATCAATCAGCGGAGGAAGCTTCCACATGGCTTTGCCATACCAGAAGTCATTATGACGGTGGTAGAAGAAGTCATTGTAAAGGCGGTTGAAGCACCATTTTTCGTAGTCGGTCAGCGAGCGGTATATATAGGTATACTGCGCTGAGATACGGGGATGATATTTGCCTTTCTCGTAGGGGTCCTCAATGAAGAGCACGTTATCAATCAACCCCATAAGAGCATTGCACAGACGTTCGTTGTCCTCGTTCTTCTCCTGACCGGCGAAGTAGTCGGCTATCTTGCGCTGGGTGTTGAACTCGTCCTTGAGTCTGTAGCGTCCGTCACCTTCCTGAACCAGGAAGCGCTTCTTAGCCTCTTCCGTGCGGTTGCCGAAGAAGTCTGCCAAGAACCAATCCATGATATAAGGACGTGTCTGTACGTCGGTATTGATCCAGAAGTCATAGTTTTCACGCAGCTCCTCGGGTGTGAAGGGGAGAGCCGGATTGAACACGCCGAGCAGCCCGTGGATAGCATCGCGTGGTATCTGCCAAATACGGAAGAAACCCAACACATGGTCGATGCGGTAGGCGTCGAAATACTCAGCCATTTTGCGGAAGCGGGCCTTCCACCATGCGAATCCGTCAAGGCTCATCTCCTCCCAGTTGTATGTGGGGAAGCCCCAGTTCTGTCCCATTATGGAGAAGTCGTCCGGGGGAGCACCTGCCTGACAGTCAAGATTGAAGAGACGCGGATTGATCCACGCATCCACGCTGGTGCGCGATATGCCGATAGGCACGTCGCCTTTGAGAGCCACACCGATACTGTGAGCATAGTCAACCACATGGCGCATCTGGCGGTCAAGATGATACTGTATGAAGCACCAGTAGTCTATATCATCTCCCCACCGGCTTACAATGCGGTCAAGTACCTTGGGTGAATATACGGAGTAGTCCTCCCAACGGCTCATGTCGGGTGTGCCGAAATTGTCACGCATCACGCAGAAGGCAGCGTATGGGAGGAGCCAGTCACGGTTTTTCTCAACAAAAATGCGATACTCCTCACTTTTGAGGGTTTCATCACCCTGCTCGTCAAAGAACTCACGTGTCCATGCAGCCTTCATGTCATTGACCTTCTCGTAGTCTACGGTAGCCAAAGTGTTGAGTTCGCGGCCCAAGTTGTCGTAATACTCCTGGCGTTTGTCATCGCGCAGACGTCCTATTGCCGAGAGGCGGAGGTACATGGGGTGGAGCGCGAAGGTGGAGTTGGCGTTATAGGGATATGAGTCGGTCCATGTATGGGTCATGGTGGTGTCATTGATAGGCAGAAGCTGTATGAACTTCTGTCCGGTCGACACGGCCCAGTCGGCCATCTTCATGAGGTCGTAGAAGTCACCGACACCCATATCGTCATCGCTACGCACAGAGAATACCGGTATAGCCACTCCGGCACCTTTCCACGGCGCTTTGGGATTGGCCAGACGCATTCCGGTGACCATCACCGATGCCGTGCGGTTATTCTCGGGCAGGGGTATGTTGATACGGCGGTTGTCATGATTTTCCCACGCCACAACTTCGCGGGTGTCACGCTTTACGATGATAAACTTGAATTCAAGCGGCATCATCACATCCTTCAGCTTCACGTCTCCGCGCCATAGAGGATATCGTGCATCACTCATCACCAAGGCCTTTGCGGGGTCCCAACTGCCGAGGGCGGGGATATTGCCGCAGATGGCTACCATCTCATCGGGAGCAACCATAGGCGCCGAGGTCTCGATTATGAGATGACCGGCGGTCACGGGTGCGGGAGTCATGGTTTCCTTACGCTCCATGATACACTGTGTGAATGCCGAGGAGTAGTATGGTTTGTCCGAGGGCAAATCCTGCCACCTGTCAACGATGTAGAGGTCGCGTAGACTGTCGGTGAGGGAGATGTGACGCGGCTTTCCCCATTCGTAACGTACGGAACCGTCGTCGCGTTTCACCATGTAGGTGTAGTCAAACTCTACCGCTACGTCATTTAGGTCAATGGCTTTCTGCCAGTGACTCGCACCATCGAGGGTCATAGGCACTGCCTTTGCGGGGTCACCACCTCCGAGCAGAGGAATTGAACCGCAGATATAGAGTGACTCACCCCAGTTGGTGTGATAATCGATATTAAAGATGAGTTTCATGTATAGGATGTAATGTAAGTATGATGATTCTTGAATAAGAATTCCCGTCCCGAAGTGTGTCGGGACGGGGATATGTAGACGGATTATCAATAGTGGGTGAACCCCTGAGCCTTGAGCGCCATTTCGGTGCCGTCACGGGTCACCAGGGCACAGCCCATATCTTCTTTGGTTATGTGGCCAATGACTTTTATGCCTTTGAGTTTTTCCACACGTTCATGGTCTGTCAGGGGCACTGTGAAGAGCAGTTCATAGTCTTCGCCTCCGTTAAGCGCTGCAGTGACGAGGTTCATGCCCAGTTCTTCGGCCATGACGGCAGTCTGGTAGTCAATGGGGATGCGGTCTTCATACACACGACAGCCCACATGACTGTCATGGCATATATGGAGCAGCTCCGACGACAGGCCGTCGCTGACATCCATCATCGAAGTGGGATGTATTCCGGCCTCCTCGAGCATGGCGATAACGTCGCGGCGTGCCTCGGGCTTGAGCTGTCGCTCCACGAGGTATTCCTTGCCGCCGAACTGCGGTACAAAATCATTTCTGCCGGCCGAAGCAGCCTTCTCACGCTCAAGTAGCTGAAGGCCCATGTAGGCTGCTCCAAGGTCACCTGACACGCATATAAGGTCTGTATCCTTGGCGCCGTCACGATATATGGCCTTACCTTTCTTTACGGCACCTATGCAGGTCACGGAGATTACCAGTCCCGAACGGGAGGCGGTTGTGTCACCTCCCACGAGGTCGACACCGTAGATGTCGCAGGCCGTCTTAATACCCTGATACAACTGTTCGATGTGTTCCACGGCGAATCTGCTGGATATGGCGAGCGACACAGTTATCTGTCGCGGATGACCTCCCATGGCATATACATCCGAGAAGTTGACTATGGCCGACTTATAGCCGAGATGTTTCAGGGGCACATAAGTAAGGTCAAAGTGTACACCCTCGACGAGCAAATCGGTAGTCACCACTATCTCCTCGTCATCCGGACAGGCTATCACGGCGGCATCATCACCTACAGACTTCAGTGTCGTGTCGTTGTGACGGGTAAAGTCCTTGGTGATACGGTCAATCAGGCCAAACTCGCCAAGCGAGGATATTTCAGTAAGTTTTTCGTCCATAAATCTGATATTTAATGTGCAGAACGCACAACCATCTCACGCATGATTTCCAGGCACTTGGGCTGAGCAAGTATGGCAGCCTGCTGCACCTCTTCGTGAGTGGGCACCTGAGTCACATCCTTGCCTCCGAGGTCGGTGATAACCGACAGACCGAACACTCTCATGCCGGCGTGATTGGCTACAATGACCTCCGGGACGGTAGACATGCCTACACAGTCACCGCCGATGATACGGAAATATTCGTATTCGGCGGGAGTCTCGAATGTCGGGCCGGTAACGCCTACATACACTCCGTGCATGAGTCGGATGTTCTTTTCAAACGCTATTTTGTCGGCCAGGGCTATCAGTTCCTTGGAATAAGCCTCGG
>CAZNBC010000043.1:0-9276 GCA_964571125.1 uncultured Bacteroides sp. | reverse complement strand
ATATACATGGCGAGCATGAGGCTTTCCGCCATATTCTCAAGAATGCCTCGGGCAATATCAAGCGTAAGGTGAAGGAAATATATGGCACCACCATGCGCGAGGAGGATATCCGTGGATTATGTACACTTATTTATTATCCCGAGCGCAAACTTGAGATACTCAAGGCTGAGGAGAAGGATACGGAGAACTTCTATAACATTACCCTCCATCAGCTTATCAGGGTGCTCCAGTCCGTGTCTTCTAAGTATACCCGCTCGAAGGTGCGCAAGGCTTTGCCCAAGGAGTTCTCCTATATTATTGAGGAATTGCTTCATGAGTCACCGTCTGACGATGACAAGCAGGCCTATTTCAATCGTATTATCGAGACCATAATCACTACGGGTCAGGCCGATGACTTCATCATAGCCATGTGCAATGTGATTCAGCGCCTGAGTATTGACCAGCTGCATATACTCGGCGATGTCTACGACCGTGGCCCTGGTGCACATATCGTAATGGATACGCTCTGCGATTATGACCGCTTTGATTTCCAATGGGGCAACCACGATGCACTGTGGATGGGAGCGGCGGCAGGAAATGACTGCTCCATAGCAAATGTGCTGCGCGTATCGCTGCGCTACGGCAATCTCGCCACGCTTGAGGATGGTTACGGTATCAACCTTCTTCCTCTGGCGACTTTCGCTATGGATGTGTATGCCGATGACGTATGTGAGCAGTTTATCCCCAAGCTGTCGGAGGATGCTGCGGATGCTGCCGGACGCTATGTCGACGACAAGTCGAAACGTCTTATGGCTCAGATGCACAAGGCCATCAGCGTGATTCAGTTTAAGCTTGAAGGAGCAATCATAGACCGTCATCCCGAGTGGGGGATGGAGGACCGCAAGATGCTCCATCGCATTGACCTCGAAAAGGGTACATTCACCGATGCCTCTGGAGCGGTGTACGAGATGAACGACAGGAATTTTCCGACCATAGACCCGAAGAATCCCTATGTACTCACTCAGGGCGAGTGGGAGCTTATGGAGAAACTTCGCCATTCGTTTGCCGTCAGCGACAAGCTCAAGCGCCATGTGCAGTGTCTGTTTACCCACGGGTGTATGTACACCGTGTGCAACTCCAACCTGCTGTTTCACGCTTCCGTGCCGCTCAACGAGGACGGTACACTCAAGGAGGTGATGCTGTGTGGAGAGAAATATAAGGGCCGTGAGCTTCTCCACCGTATAGGCATGGTGATGCGTTCGGCGTTCAATGACGACACTCCCAAGGATGAGAAGGACTATGCCATAGATTATTATTGGTATCTGTGGTGCGGCCCCGAGTCACCGCTGTTTGACAAATCAAAGATGGCTACCTTCGAGCGCTATTTCATTGATGACAAGGAAACGCACAAGGAGGAGAAGGGATGGTACTACAAATTGCGCGATGACGAAAAGGTGATAGACATGATTCTTGACAGTTTCGAGGTGAAAGGCGCCCACCGGCATATCATCAACGGTCATGTACCGGTGCGTATCAATAAGGGCGAGAAGCCTGTCAGGGCCAACGGTAAACTGATGATTATAGACGGTGGATTTGCCAAGGCATATCATGATACCACGGGGATTGCCGGGTACACGCTTGTATATCATAGCCGTGGTTTCCAGCTTGTGCAGCATCAGCCGTTTACCTCTGAGGAGGAGGCCGTAAGACTTGGACTCGATATCAAGAGCACCACTCAGCTTGTGGAGATGAGCACCCACCGTATGCGTGTGAGAGATACGGACAAGGGACACATTCTTCAGGGACAGATCCGGGAGCTCCGCGAACTGCTATACGCCTATCGCCACGGCATCATCAAGGAAAACAGCACCAAGTAACTCTTACCTCCCCGCTATGACTATGCGGGCATTGTCGGGGTTGAGATACTTCGACGCCATACGTGCTATGGTGTCGGCATCAATCGTGCGGGAGGCTTCAAGGAGTTGATGGAAGTAGTCCTTGGGTGTCCCCACGAACTGCATATTGGTGTAATACCCGAGAGTGGTGAAAGGGGTATCTATGATGGAGAGCAGCGAGGATGTGACGCTCTGGCGTACACGCATCAGTTCCTCATTTTCGACGGGACGTGTCACCATCTCTCGCAGCTCCCGAAGGGTTTCATCAATCAGCGGTTCCACATATCTGTGGTCACACTCGCAGGATATCTGTGTATAACTTCCGTCAAGGTAGCCCATAAGATTTGCCGTGATTCCGTACGTGTAGCCTTTGTCCTCGCGGATATTGCTCATCAGGCGGCTGCCGAAGTAGCCTCCGAGCGTCAGCACCGTGAGCCGTAGCGGTATGTAATCCTCGTGGCTTCTTCCGACGGCCGGAAGCACTAAGGTGACGCCCGACTGAAGAGCGTCGTTTACCGGGATGTGTACCGTATGCTGTTTCCGCTCATCTCTCACTTCGTCATCATTCCATGAAGTAATTGTATCGGTGAAGGGAGTGATACGTAGTCCGCTGTCCTGTGGCTTCGGCTCGTATGGGAGTCCTCCGAATGTATCGTTAATTCTGTCCTCGATGGCCGGGGTGATACGCCCTCCGACATAGAGTGTTGTCGGTGCTCCCGTTGACGTGGCTCTGTAGAAATCGCGCAAATCCTTCACGGAAGTCCCGTGTACTTCCGCGGCTGTTATCGCTTTGGCCAAAGGATTGTCTCTTCCCATTGCTATGCGGGCGGCTTCTTCATCGGCTAATGTGGCGACCTTAAGCCTCATTTCCTCTATTTTTTTTGCCAGCATGGCCTGTTTCACCTTAAAGGATTTGTCAGGGAATGTCGGCTCGTGCCATATCTCAGCCATTATCGGAGCAACATGATCGAATCGTGAATTGATTGAGATCATGTTGAGTGACATGTGGTGGGTATGAGCTATGGCGTTGATCCACGACCCGTTGAATTCCACGATGTCGGCAATCTCCTCGGCGTTATGCGTAGCCGAACCGTCACACAGCAACTGGGCCGTCAGATTGGCGACAGTCTGTGTAGGAGCTTCGGCAAGTCCGCCGGCCCTGATAGCTATGAGTTTGTTTACCTCGTCATGCCCACGGTCAAGCACATGCAGGGGCATGCCGTTGTCAAGAGTCAGCGTGCGCAGTCCTGATATAGTGAGGTGTTCGATGGCATGCGTCTGCGGCATGCGTGTGCGGTCGGGAGTCATGCGAGTGAAGCTATATATTTCTGCGCGGCAGCAAGGTCAGCAGGGGTATCGATACCTATGGTCCGCAACTGAGTTATTCCGACACGTATGGTATATCCGCCCTGTAACCAACGCAGTTGCTCCAGACTCTCGGCAAGCTCAAGGGGGGATTGAGGGAGACGCACTATCTCTTTGAGCGTGGCAACACGATAGGCATACATCCCCACGTGGGTATGATAAGGGGTACGTGCAGGCCACTCGCTTTTTTCGATATTTCTCACATAGGGTATCACAGACCGGCTGAAATACAGGGCTTTGCCAGAGTCATCCATGACTACCTTGACTACGTTGGGGTCAGCAATAGCTTCGTACGTGCCATCGGCGGGGTAGGGTCGTGCGAGAGTGGCGATATCCGTTGTGGTGTCATTAAACTGCTCCATAAGGGCCTTAATCTGTGATGGGTCTACAAACGGCTCATCACCCTGAATATTGATAACTACATCAAAGCGGATGTCGCTCTCCGCTTCAATTTTCTCAAGTGCTTCGCAGACACGGTCAGTACCGCTGCGGTGTGTCGTGGAGGTCATCATCACCTTTCCTCCAAAGCGGTTCACCTCGTCAGCGATTCTCTGATCATCGGTGGCTACCCATACATGGTCGAGAGCTTTTGAGGCCTGAGTGTAGACACGTTCTATCATTGACATACCTCCGATATCGGCCAGAGGTTTTCCCGGAAATCTTGTAGAGGCGTAGCGGGCAGGGATTATGGCTATGAAGTTCATTTGATCTGATTTTGGTAACTGCAAATTTACACTTTCCGCAGGCTGTTACCACTACTATCATGGTAAAAAACGAGGGTCGCTTCACGACGGTGTTGCTAATCACGTGATTAAGGTGAAGGATTAACCAATCTTTTACTATATGTGCCATAACGTTGCACAGATGACGGCCTACCTTTGCCATACAATCATAAAAACAATTAAATAACTATGACTCCTCAAGATTTCTTCCGTTCCGTGGTTGCCTCCGATACCGTGATGGCTCAGATTGCCTACCGAGGTGCTATTGTGGCCAGTATGAAGTTTAACGGCGCTATGACCCACAGTGACATAATGCACGCAGTCATGGCTACCATGTCAAAGATAAGGGGCACCGTTACCGTAACATTGCGCAATCACACGAGCGGTCAGGTGTGGAAGCAGACTTTAGCTCTGATGCCTCAGCCGCGTCAGATGCAGCTCGCCATATAACCATATAGTTGGTACTTCCGGATAACTTATTCTTCGGGTCGGGAATAATTATCGAAACGGTGATTATGCCTATATTTGCGGCATGAATGATCCTGCTCTCACACATACCGATCTTTCGTGCTTGGATGAGGCTTTGTGTCGTGGACACAATGTTTTGTGTAGCGACGCGAGAATACGGCGTAAGGTCGCCCTGATGGAACTTTCATCCGGGGCTGTAAAAATTTTGGTAGCGCGCCGTTCGCCCCGGGATATGACGGATGGTTTTGATTTCTCTAATTATAGCCGTTTTTCTGTCAATGTTCCCCTGTCAGCGGGCATTATGGAAAGTGGGGAGATGAATGCGACCTACTTTTCGCGTCATATTATACCCCATATATGGCAGTTTTGCCATGACGCCACGACGCATGGCGTTACCGATATCTACGCTATAGCCACCGCGACCTATCGTCAGATTGCCAATCGTGAGGATATTCTTGAAATGATAGCTCACGATTGCGGGCTGAATGTTGCCGTGCTTTCTGCTTCGGAGGAAGCTTGCGGGGTAGCTAACGCGGTGGTCATGACTCTCCCTCCCTGCAAAGTGCCTACCATCGTGATAGACCACGGCAAGCGCTCTACTGAGATTAGTCTTCTCACTCCCGATGGAAACCTTGATGTGTTGAGCCTTGATTTCGGCTTGTCTCATCTTTTAAATGGTTTCAGTAACTATCCTCTATCGGAGCATAGGTCGGGAGGCTATATTGACACACTTGATAAGCGTATAGAGTGTGTGATGCGTGAGGGAATGGCTGAACTCGTGCTGGGGAAGAGTGTCGAAAAGTGTAGGGTCGTGGGGTTAGGTACTCCGTTAACACTGAGTACGGGTATAAGAGGCAGCCGTAATTACCACGGATTGACTCTGGCCATGTCGGATATCGAGGAGTCAAGAAGCCTGGGAATGAGGGAAATTGAAGATGGGAATTATAGTGAGGAGATCTTACAGCGATGTATCGGTCTCGCTCCCTATCTGGCACTCATGCGTATGCTTGATATGGACTGCATTACTGTCTCGGGCGCGGCGTTATGGTATGGTGCTCTCAACCGTGCATTGACCCTTCCGGAGCGGTAGCGCCCGCGGACATCCATAGTGTCCTAACATTCCGCCCTTTTTGCCAAACATATTGGTGGGGCCGGCTGTTAAAATGTTAAACGGCTTTTAGAATGTTAAAAAGTGACTTATGATTATGGATGCAAGCATACTCGAAATAGTGGAAAGAGAGGCAGGGCTGTTGCACAATGACGGCTGTGACTCTACGGCATCGTTGCCGAGCACGAAAAAGATACAGCGGATTATGGACCTCATTTGGGAGACCATTTTCTACACCAACTTTCATCCATTCAATCATGAGTGTGACACCATCCGGCTTGGCTTGCTGACTATATTCACCGAACTTACCGTCGAGCTTGAGATTCTCAACAAGTCTTTCGGCAAGGGCGACCTTGATGCACGGCATATCGCCAAGAGTTTTCTGGCCGAGATGCATACACTTAAGCGCCGTATCCTCGGCGATGTTGATGCTGTGCTCCGTAAGGACCCTGCGGCATCAGGTCCGCTGGAAATCATTGCCTCCTATCCTTCGATTCGTGCCATATTATACTATCGCGTGGCCCGCGTGCTGTACGACCTTAAGGTGCCGGTGCTTCCGCGTATGATTACCGAACTGGCCCATTCCGCCACGGGTATAGACATACACCCCGGTGCGGAAATTGGCAGCAACTTCGCCATAGACCATGGCACAGGTGTGGTGATAGGCGAGACCTGTATTATCGGCAACAACGTGACCCTCTATCAGGGTGTGACCGTCGGGGCCAAGGCATTCACTTACGATGACGACGGTATGCCTGTGGCCGTTCCCCGCCACCCCATACTGGAGGATAACGTCACTGTCTACTCCAATTCAAGCATACTCGGACGAATCACCGTAGGCCACGATACTGTTATCGGCGGTAATATATGGCTCACACATTCCGTGGCGCCATACTCCAAGATAACCCAAAGCACTGCAATTACTCAACCCAAACCTACCCATAACTCATGAACGCAAAAAGAACATATACCGACCCCACAGCATTGGTGGGCAATACCCCTTTAGTGGAAGTGACAACCCTCGAAAAACGTCTGGGCCTTCGCGCGCGCGTATTCGTCAAACTTGAGTCCTTCAATCCCGGAGGAAGTGTCAAGGACCGTGTGGCTCTCGCCATGATAGAGGATGCCGAGCGCAAGGGAGTGCTCCGCCCCGGAGCCACTATCATAGAGCCTACCAGCGGCAACACCGGAATCGGACTGGCGTGGATAGGTCGCGCCAAGGGCTACAAGGTGATACTCACCATGCCTGAAACCATGAGTGTGGAGCGCCGTCAGCTTTTGGCTGCTTACGGAGCCGAATTGGTGCTTACGCCTGGAAGCGAGGGCATGAACGGAGCTATCCGTAAGGCGGAGGAACTCCACCGTGAAATAGCTGATTCGGTGATACTCGGTCAGTTCTCCAACCCCGCTAACCCTGCCGTGCACGAGGCTACTACAGCACCTGAGATATTCCGCGATACGGATGGCGAAGTTGACATATTCATAGCCGGAGTGGGCACGGGCGGCACTGTCTCAGGTACCGGACGCGGCCTGAAAGCTCGTAAGCAGACTGTGGAAGTGGTAGCAGTAGAGCCTGCATCCTCGCCTGTTATCTCGGGTGGCAAGCCCGGTCCCCATAAGATTCAGGGCATAGGTGCCGGATTCGTGCCCGACAATTATGATGCCAAAGTAGTGGACCGTGTGGTGACCATCACCGATCAGGAAGCCATGGATAGTGCGCGTCTGTTGGCTGAGACAGAGGGCCTTCTTGTAGGCATCTCCTCAGGAGCGGCGTTGCAGTGCGCCATTAAAGAAGCTCTGAAGCCCGAGAACAAGGGCAAGACCATCGTGGCCCTGCTGCCCGACACCGGCGAGCGCTACATGTCCATGGGCCTCTTCGACCGCTAAATCCACTTAGAAATCTTAGAAATACAAATACAGTAATCCCCGCATCCGAATTATCGTTTTTTTCGGATGCGGGGATTACTGTATTTGAGTATGAGAGGCGTGTAGCTATCAGTGGTCGCCGTAGTGGCCTTTTAGGGAGATAATCTCTACGGTGTGGGACGGCTCGTCAATGGTGTAGACCATACGGTCCTCGTGACTCACTCTTCGTGACCATGCCTTGCCGGTGAATGACGGCATATCTTTCTCGGAGGGCACGTAATGAAGTTCTTCGACTTTGCCTTCACCGCATTCGGGATGTTCCTCCAGTTCGGTGGTCAGCTCGGCGATTTTACGCAACTCTTCATCAGCGCCGGCATGTTTATACTCTTTGAGGTCTTTTTCTGCTTTTTTGGAGTAGGTGATTGTGTATTTCATAAGGAAAATATTTTCCTTGGGAAAACACTACATCACTCCGAGAAGTTCAATATCAAAGATTAGTGTAGAGCCTCCGGGGATGCCGGGCTGATTCATGCGGCCGTAGGCTTGCTCGGCCGGGATATATACTTCCCAACGGTCGCCCACGTGCATCTGCTGCAGGGCAATTATCCAACCGGGAATCAGCTCCCGAAGGCGGAATGCGGGTGCGACTCCGCCTCGGCTGCTGTCAAAGGTCTTGCCGTTGATGGTCTTTCCGGTATAGTGAGCTGTCACCACACTCGAACGGTTGGGCGATGGCGCAGACTTAGAGCCACTCTTGATTACTTTGTAGTATATACCTTTGTCAAGGGGCTTCACGTCAGGTTCGGCCGATTTTTCTTCAAGCCAAGCCCTGTTGCGTGCTATATAATCTTTACTTGCCATTAGTTAACGTATGAGAGTCTTTTCGCCGTTGATGATATAGATGCCGGGATGTTCGGCCTTATCCAGACGACGGCCTGACAGATCGTAGATTTCAGACTGTTCTTCAGTCGAGTCAGTACCGATATTGTCTATTCCGGCGGGGTCCTCCTTCATGTTACCGAGGATAAGCACATTGCCTTTAGCCATCTGAGCAGCGGGAATTGTGTAAGTATTTCCGCTGTCAAACGCATCGGCCCCGACCGTGTAGGTGTAATACTGTCGGTTTCCGTAAGTGTCTATCTCTTTGCCATCGAAGTTATAGCCGCATTTGATTGTCATGCCGTCATGAATAAAGCCCTTTTCGGGATTCATCTTCACGGCAAAGTCATTATTGTAGGCTACCTTGTAGGCGTTGAGTTTTGAGCCGTCTGCGGCAAGCACTTCGCCGTTGAGCTGATTGTCATTGACGGTTACTTCATCACCATGTACATGGAGCATGATGTCAACGATAACGCCACCGTTGTCATTGATCAGATTGCCACCCTTGACTGAGCCTGCGGGGTCCGACGAATCCCAATCCACTTTGTAGCGCGCACGATACATGCCGGGTGCGAGTGTGGCAGGCAGGGTAAACGCCGGGCAGTCTATTACATTACTGTTGGAAATGCTTCTTCCGGTGGAATTCTTACCGTCAAGATATGAATAGGCTATGAGCTCCGAACCTTCGGCGGGTGTACCGTTAGCTGAGATTACAGGTTCGAATTTACCGTCATTATTGAAGTCGATATAGAAGTACGAGTGCATCCAGCTTCCGTTGAAATCTACCGCGGGGGTAAGAGTCTCACCGGGACGTGCTGTGAAGACCTTATCCGTCAAGTCCTGATAACCGAGCTTGTTGCTGCTCTGGGACACGGTAGCCGTCTGGTTGCCGTCAACAGAACCGGAAAGCGATATACCGTTTGTGGCACGGTCTTCGCGATCAAAGCTCCAGCTTGCCTTATCACCATTGATAATATAGTACTCCTTAGATAGG
>CAZNBC010000042.1:0-9292 GCA_964571125.1 uncultured Bacteroides sp. | reverse complement strand
CTTGGACTCCCTGATTATGAGTCAGGTGCTCTAACCAACTGAGCTAAAGGACCGAATGAGATTGGAGAATGGGGATTCTCACGTGTATCTCGTTTTGACGATGCAAAGGTAGTGATAAATTTTGAAGTGACAAGGGGTGTGAGGAGTTTTTTTCAAAATAGGGAAAAAATGAAGTGGATAGCGTCATAATGGCTCATACGTGTCTTCGCTCACGGTGTTGGTTGTCGGTCACGTACTAAGTTGCGCTCCAATAGGGGAGGGGTTAGGGATTGGGGGTGTAGCGGTTGAGGTTGGTGAGTAGGAGGTGGTATTGGGTTTCGAGGGTGAGGTAGGTGAGGTGGGCGTCAATGAAGTAGTTGGCTTCGAGGAGGAAGTCGATGACTGAGAGTTGGCCGCCGTTGAAGGCTTTGCGCAGTAGGGCAATGTGGTCGGTGGTGGTGAGGAGGGGACCGTAGTCCGTGATGTCTTTCTGCAGGAGTGTGGCGGTGCGGTAGTCGCGGGTGATGGCTGATTGCTCTTCGGTGAGGTCGGCCTGTGCGGTTTGGTCGGCAGCTATGGCATTGAGTCGTGCGGCTTTGATGGCGCTGCTTGAGCGGAAGAGGGGTAGGCTGATGCCGGCGGTTACTCCGTGGAAGCCGTCACCCATTTCATTTTCATATTCATAGCCGACGGAGAAGCCGGGGAGGGCGCTGCGGCGTGCGGCTTTTTCGCGCATCCGGGCTGACTCGGCCGAGAGGGTGAGGTAGGAGCCTTTGTCACCGTTGGAGAGTGTGGTGAGATAGTGTTCGAGGGTGTGCAGGGTCATGGCCGGGTAGGTGTCGAGAGTCTCGGTGAGAGTGCGGCAGTCGTGGCCGCCGTTGCATGTGCTGAGTTCAGCCAGATAGTTTTCCTGCTCGGCGTACAGGTCTGTGAGCTGTCGATTGATGCCTATGTGTTCTATGCGTAGTTTGTTTATGTCAAGGCGTGTGGTCTCGCCGCGCTCGAATCCGCGCTCGGTAAGGGTGAGGAGGGTGTCGATGTTCTGTTTGAGCTGTGTGAGGATGGCTATTTTCTTGCGTGTGCCTATGATGTTGATGAGCGCGGTGCCTATCTGTGCCTTACGGTCGGCAGTGAGCATCGCCTCATAGCGTGATATCGCTTCGTCGGTAAGCCGATTGGCCTTTGAGCGTGCGGCGTATGCTCCGGGCCACTCAAAACTCTGTGATACTCCGGCTGTCCATTTATTGCCTACGGAGGGTTCCCCCCACATGTAGCCGAATTCCACTTCCGTGTCGGGCAACGCATTGTCGGCCTTCTGTGCCTCGAGTTCGCTGCGCGAGGCGGTTATGGTGGCCTTCGTGCGCGCGTCATTGGCGAGGATGGTCTGCACTATCGCGTCAAAGTTTCCGTCCTGAGCCGACACGTGAGTTGCTCCCGCCATTGCTGTGGCAAAGGTGAGAGCAATTATCATGGGGCGTATTTTATTTTTTTTCATTCGTAAGCTTATATAGTATGGGTACAAGGAAAATGTTCAGAAGTGTAGAGGTGAGCAGTCCGCCGAGAATCACCACCGCCAGCGGTGACTGTATCTCATTGCCGGGCTCATTGCCACGCAGGGCGAGGGGAATGAGCGCGAGAGCCGAGGTGAGCGACGTCATAATTATAGGTGTGAGTCGGTCGGCCGAGCCACGACGTATGCGTTCGGCAAGTCCCACGCCCATGTCGCGCAGATGATTGTAGCGCGAGATAAGCAGCATACCGTTGCGCGTGGATATTCCGAGCAGGGATATGAAACCGATAATGGCGGGGATATTCAGCTCATTATAAGTAAGCTTGAGGATAATCACTCCACCAATCATGGCCAAAGGCATATTGACGAGGATGATGAGCGCCTGAGTTATATTGCGGAACTCGGTATAGAGCAATATCAGGATGACCAGTAGCGCTGCAAGCGAAGCGAAGAGCAGGGTGCGTGATGCGGCCTCCTCGCTTTCGAATTGTCCGCCGTAGGTCACATAATATCCGTCAGGAAGGGTTATCTCGCTGTCAATGGCTTCCTTGATGTCATTGACGGTGGTGCGCAGGTCACGGTTGTCCACATTGGCCGAAATCACCAGTCGTCGGCTCACGTTCTCACGGCTTATCGAGTTGGGGCCGTCGGTCGACACTATTTCCGCTACATAGTCGAGGGGGATGGTACCCGCCACGGGTGACTCTATGGTGAGGTCCTTGAGGCGGTCAATCTGATTGCGCCATTGGTCGTTGACCCTCAGCGTGATGTCGTAGGGCACACCTTCGCGGTAGATGGTTGACACGACTTCGCCGTTGAGCAGCGTGCCTACGGTTTCAGAGAACTGCGCCATTGGGATGCCGTAGCGCATCAGCATCTCACGTCGGGGACGAATATCAATCTGCGGGCGTCCTACCTGCTGCTCAACCTTTACGTCCACCACACCCGGTATCTCGCCTATCTCCCGGCTTATGGCCGTGCCCAGCGAATGGAGCTTCATGAGGTCGTCGCCAAACACCTTGATGGCTATCTGTGCCTCGGTGCCGCTCAGCATGGCGTCAATGCGGTGTGATATCGGCTGGCCTATTTCGATGTTGGTGCCGGGTATCTCCGAGAGGCGTTTGCGCAGGTCGCGTACCATCTCCGTCTTGGTGCGTCCGCTCAGTACGTAGGGAGCTTCGATTTCCGACACATTGGCTCCGAGAGAATGTTCGTCGAGCTCGGCGCGTCCGGTCTTGCGTGCCACTGTAGTCACCTCCGGTGTGGCCATGATAATCTCCTCGGCCAGGCGTCCTATGCGGTCACTTTCCTCAAGTGATATGCCGGGGAGGGTGCTCACATTGATTGTCAGCGACCCCTCGTTGAACGGAGGCAGGAAGCTGCGTCCGAAGGTAAACAATATGACCATAGCGATGATAAACGCTATGGAGGTGGCTGCAATCCAAGTGCGCGGCCGTCCGAGGCTCGCCTTGAGCGCCGTTTCGTAACCGCTTATCATCTTGCGTGTCAGTGCCGGCTCCTTGTCGAGCGTGCGCATCGCCTTTTCCGAACCCAGCAGAAAAAAACACAGCACCGGAGTGATGGTCAGGGCCACGATGG
Organism: uncultured Bacteroides sp.; assembly: GCA_964571125.1. Lineage (GTDB taxonomy): Bacteria > Bacteroidota > Bacteroidia > Bacteroidales > Muribaculaceae > Paramuribaculum. Next base: position 6,204 of record CAZNBC010000042.1, on the reverse strand, counting down.
TGGAGCCAATCAGCGCTATGACGAACGAGATGCCGAGGGGCATGAGCATACGTCCCTCCAGGCCTGTAAGGAAGAACAGCGGCGTGAAACTGGCGATGATGATGAGTGACGAATTGAGAATAGGCATACGCACCTCGCGCGAGGCCTCGAAAATCACCTTTAATATAGGGAGCCTCTCCTCCTCGGGCAACTGACGGTTGAGCCGCAGTCGGCGGTAGACATTCTCCACGTCCACTATGGCGTCGTCAACCAGTGAACCTATGGCTATCGCTATACCTCCGAGCGACATGGTGTTGAGGGTGAATCCAAGCAGATGGAGACAGATGACCGTGAGGAGTATCGACAACGGCAGGGCCACTACGGAGATGAGCGTGGTGCGAAGATTCATGAGGAAGAAGAACAGCACGATAATCACGAACAGAGCACCCTCGGCCAACGACAACTGTAAGTTGGAGATAGAGGTGGATATGAATGTGCTTTGGCGGAAGATGTCAGTGCTGACATGTACTCCCTCGGGGAGCGAATGGCTCAACTGTTCGAGGGTCTTCTCAATCTCTTCGGTCAGTCTAAGGGTGCCGGTCGACGGCTGTTTTGTGACGGTGACAAGCACGGCGGGAAGCGTTCGCTCCGAGGCCAATCCGAGTCGCGGCAGCTGAGGGCCTTCGACTACATCGGCTATGTCCTCAAGAGTTACGATAGACTGTCCGTCGGCCTTGACGACAGTGCGCCGCAATTCCGATATGTCGGCCGTGCGTACATCGGTCTTCACCAGATACTCGTTGCCGTAGTCATATATTATACCTCCCGGGCGGTTGTCATTGATGCCGCGGCAAGCTTCGGTAGCTTCCGCAAGGGTGACACCGAGGGTCTTCATGCGCATGGGGTCAAGCTGAATCTGCACCTCGGTAACGTCACCGCCGATGACGCTCACCTGTGACACTCCACGCAGTGACAGCAGGCGCGGGCTGATGGTGCGGTCAGCTATGGCGCGCAGACGCGACAGAGTGACCGTAGAGGTGGAGTCGGCCGTGAGACCTATAATCATGATTTCGCCAAGAATGGATGACTGCGGGCCGAGGGTAGGCGCGCCGACACTCTCGGGCAGCTGTCCGGAGATAGCCGACAGTTTTTCGCTCACAGTCTGGCGAGCGATATAAATGTCGGTGTCCCAGTCAAATTCGACCCACACCACCGAGAATCCGGAAGATGAGGTGGAACGCACCCTCCTCACACCGTTAGAGCCATTGAGGGCTGTTTCGATAGGGTAGGTCACCAGGCGCTCCACTTCCTCGGGAGCAAGTCCGGAGCACTCGGTCATCACCGTCACCGTAGGTGCGTTGAGGTCGGGAAATATGTCAACTTCAGTCTTTACGAGCGTGAGCGTACCCCACACGAGCAGCACAGCCGTGCACACCAGGATGACTATCCTGTTGTTCAGCGAGAAATGAATTATACGGTTAATCATGTCTGCAAGCTACTTGATGAGATTAGTGAGAATGGGAATGTCCCTCGGGTACCGCTCCGGAAGTTTCGGCAAGCTTTACCGCCGTGACTCCACGTGTCACCACCTCTTCGCCGACAGACAGACCCGACTTGATTTCTATTCGCGTGCCGTCGCTGCTACCGGTCTCCACGGGACATTTACGATAGCCATGCTCGTCAGTCCTGACATACACGAACTTATCGCCCTGCTGCTCGCTAAGCGCGCTTACGGGCACTACTATGCACTCCTCCTCGGAGGGTGCGAGCAACTTTATCTCGGCATACGTGCCGGGAATCAGTTCGCCCGGATTGGTTATGGTGAAGTAAACGGGGATGTACGAAGAGTTGCCGCTGAGTTCCGCAGCCTTCCGGTGGCCCTTAAGGTCGCTGACCTTGTACCATGTGTCGCTGTAGCCCACCTTGAAATTAGCGTCGGAAATGAGTGAAAGCATTCCGACCTCGCGCTGAGGCACATCGGCCCTGAGCAGAAGTTCATTTACCGAAGAGATGCTCGCCACGGCATCGCCTGCGGCCACATACTGACCTTGTTTTACATCCACGGAGGTGATTACACCCGATTCAGGAGCGGTGATGCGTCCCGAAGCAGCTCCGGCACTGTAGGCGGCCTTGGCCTCCTCATAGGCGCGGAGAGCGGCGTTATAATCTCGGGTGCTCACGATACCCTCGTCGTGGAGAGGTGTCAGGCGGTCAAGTTCGCGCTTAGCCTCGGAGAGAGTCACGGCAGCAACCTTGGCAGCGTCACCTCCGGCAACCTTGGAGGCATCCACCGTGGCTATGAGCTGACCTTTGGCCACTTTAGTGCCGGGAGTGATTCCCGAGGTTAAGGTAATTGTACCTGCGTTCGGAGCGTATGCTACGGAATTGGCGGCAGGGGAGCCAATCAGCTCTCCTGTCACGGTAACGATGCGCTCGAACTTCACGGGCGAAACTGTGGCGGTGGTTACGCCCAGCTTTTCGGCCATAGCCGGCTCGAGAACTATCTCGTCGCCATGTCCGTCACCATGTTCATCGCCATCTTCGTCATGGGCATCGCCGTGGGTGCCGGCATGTTCCGTCTCGTGGTCGTGGTCATGACCGTGGGTGTGTGACTCATGTCCGGCGTGGCTGCATCCGCCGAACGCACATAACGCGATTGACAATATCAGTGAGTTAAAGTATCGTAATCCGGACTTGTATTTCATACTTATAGGCTTGTGTTGAAGGATGGAACATCATGTTTGAGAGCGCAAAATAAATCATATCTTAGTGCAACCCGGTGGCAAAATCCGGTGGGATGCAGTAGAGATATGAGCGCGATTGGTCAATCCTGATGTAATTCCGGTTGTAAAGTTACTAATAAAATGAGTAAATTTGTGCTCGAATTCCAAATCATACGTCTTGGCACTGTCTGAATCCATATCTTCCAACGAATCTCCGGCTGTCGCAGACTCATCTGCGGCTCCATGCACACCTATCGAGATAGATGTGGACAGTGTGCTGCGTACACGCCTTGCGTCGTACTACCGTTTCATACCCCGTGGGGTGATACGGTGGCTTGAGCGCACGATATGTCAGGAGGGGCTCAACACCCTGTTGCGCGACAATGCCGGACTGGAGGGTGCGGAATTCTGCAAAGGGGTGCTTAAGGACCTTGACGTGACCTATAAGGTGGAGCATGCCGACCGCTTGCCCGACTATGAGCACCGCAGGGTAGTGTTTGTGTCAAACCATCCCCTGGGGGCGCTTGACGGCATAGCTTACATAGATTTGCTCGGCAGTCTGTATGGCAACGTGCACTTCGTGGTCAACGACCTGCTCGGGGCCGTGGAGCCGCTCAGAAGCGTGTTCGTGCAGGTCGACAAGCATGGACGCCAGACCAAAAACCGTGTCAGTGAGCTTGACAGCGTCTTCGCCGGCGATGATCCGGTGATGTTTTTCCCCGCAGGACTATGCTCACGCAAGGGAGCTGACGGGGTGATAAGTGACCTTGCATGGAAGAAAACATTCCTCACAAAAGCCATAGAACACAAGCGCGACATAGTGCCGCTATATTTCGGCGGTACTAATTCGGCATTTTTTTATAATTTTGCAAGACTAAGGAATCGGCTTGGACTGAAGTTTAATATCGAAATGATATTCCTGCCCCGCGAGATATTCCTTTCGCGTGGCAAAGAGTTTACGATAACCGTAGGCCCCACCATCCCATGTGATTCCTTTAAAGGAGGTTCCTCGGCAGCGGCTGAAGTTCAGGAGGTGAAACGCAAGGTCTATTCTCTGGCTTCCAACCGGTAGATGCAACCTTGAAAAAGTGTCATTCACACACAGAAATGGAAAAGAAGATAATTGACGATATACCCGTAGAATTGCTTGAGGCGGAACTCACCCCCGAGCGTTTTCTGCGCACTACCAACAAAGGAGGCAATCATATATATGTGGTTGACCATCTCAATGCTCCCAATGTGATGAAGGAGATAGGTCGCCTTCGTGAAATCGCATTCAGGACTTCCGGCGGAGGTACCGGTAAGGAGTGTGACATAGATGAGTTCGACACTATGGCCCCTCCCTGTCGTCAGCTTATAGTGTGGGACCCCGAGGGCCGTCAGATTCTCGGCGGCTATCGCTTCATTACCGGTAAGGATATCAAGAGGGATGCCGAAGGGCGCCCCCGCATAGCCACGGCCCACATGTTTAACTTCTCTCTGGAGTTTCTTGACACTTATCTGCCCTATACCATCGAGTTAGGGCGTTCGTTCGTGAGGGTCGAGTACCAGTCGAGCCGTGCGGGAGCCAAGGCTATCTATGCCCTTGACAATCTTTGGGACGGCCTCGGAGCGCTGACGGTACTTTATCCCGAGGTGCGCTATCTCTTCGGCAAGATGACGATGTATCCCGGCTATTCGCGCAAGTGCCGCGACCTGATACTCTACTTCCTCCACAAGCATTTCCCCGACCCCGAGAAGCTCATAACCCCCATCACTCCTCTTCAGCTCCAGATGCCGGAGGAGGAGTTGGCCGCTTGCTTCACCGGGTCAAGTTTTGCCGAGGACTACAAGACGCTCAACAAGTTGGTGCGTGGCGAGGGATGCAACATACCCCCGCTTGTCAATTCTTATATGAGCCTGTCGCCCACCATGCGCACATTCGGTACGGCCATAAACGATGAATTCGGCGATGTAGAGGAGACGGGCATATTCATAGCCATATCAGATATTTTTGACGAAAAGAAGGACCGCCATATCAATACCTTCCAGATGCCGTCGCCTGACCGTGTGATGCTGAGCTAAGTCATGGCAAGGGCAAACGTGACCGACAAGAAGCATGGGCTGGTGCTCGAAGGTGGCGCGATGCGCGGACTCTTCAGCGCCGGAATCATGGATGTGATGATGGATAACGGGCTGATACCTGACGGAATAGTAGGAGTGTCGGCCGGAGCCTGTTTCGGCTGCAACGTCAAGTCGGGCCAGTCGGGGAGGGTAATCCGCTATTGCAAATCCTTCGCCAACGACAGCCGTTTCAGCGGTACGCAGTCGCTGATACGCACCGGCAATATCTTCAATGCCGAATTTGCCTACCACACGGTGCCTAACGAATATGATATATTTGACCGCAAGGCATACGACGCCTCGCCCATGGAGTTTCATCTGGTGGTGACCGATGTCGAGAGCGGCAGACCCGTGTACCGACAGTTTCCGAAGGCCGATGACAATATGTTCGAATGGATCAGGGCCTCGTCATCCATGCCTGTGGTGTCAAAGATAGTGACTCTCGAGGGTAGGAAATACCTTGACGGCGGCATAACCGACTCCATCCCGTTGGAGTATTTCGAGAAGGTGGGTTACGGGGCCAATGTAGTTATCCTCACGCAGCCCTACGGCTACCGCAAGGGGCCTAACTCGCTCATGCCGGTGATAAGGCTGATGTATCGCCGGTATCCTCGCCTGATTAAGGCAATGGAGGAGAGGCACCTGATGTACAATGCCCAGCTCAAATACTTGGCCGAGGCCGAGAGGGACGGCCGCTGCGTGGTGATACGCCCCGACTGCGATTTACCCATAGGCCATATATCGCATGACCCGAAGGAGATGCAGCTCATCTACGATATCGGACGTAAGGTAGGGCGTGCCAAGCTCAATATAATCAAGTCAGTCTGGGAGTGAAGAGATACATACACGGCTGCCCCGTTTTATGCTGTAGAACATAGAGCGGGGCAGTGTCGTATTCGGGCGGATTCGTTATCTTTGCATAAAACCATCTGTTTACTCACTCTGATTAGGAAAAGCTATGGCAACGAAACATTCCGAAAACAATGAATTTCCCTACAAGGGAGGGATATACAACGGCTTCCTGATGCTGTTTGTCAACCTTATAGTTATACCTCTCATTGCCTTTGCCCTGGTAGTCACGGTGCCTTCGGATGAGGTATGGATGTGGATAACGGTGGGCGTTCTCGCGCTGCTGTTCTGCGTGATGGGTGGCGGCTATTTCGTGCAGCAGCCCAATCAGGCCCGCGTGATGATATTTTTCGGTAAATACCGCGGCACGTGCCGTCAGACGGGTTATTATTGGGTCAATCCCTTTATGACAGCCAAGACGATATCGCTGCGTATACGCAATATGGATGTGGCTCCCATCAAGGTGAATGACCGCGTGGGTAACCCGGTATTAATCGGCATGGTGCTCGTGTGGAGAGTCAGCGACACATACCGCGCGGTGTTTGATGTT
>CAZNBC010000041.1:0-9295 GCA_964571125.1 uncultured Bacteroides sp. | reverse complement strand
ATCGAACAGGAGGCTCAGATACGCCTCATGGAGCAGATACACAACCGTGCCGGTCATCCTTCGATGGTGGTGTTCCGCCCCGCTGACTCAGCCGAAGCCACCGTGGCATGGAAACTCGCCATGGAGAACAAGACTACCCCCACAGGACTTATTTTCTCGCGTCAGGACGTAGCCGACCTCCCCTCACCCGACGGTGACCGCTTCGACGTGGCACTGGCCGGTGTGCCCAAAGGCGGATACGTGGTGATTGATAACCCCGATGCCGACATCACCCTGGTAGCCAACGGTTCCGAGGTGTCGCTCCTGTGTCAGGTGGCAACTCTGCTTGATGCCGAGGGTATCAAGGCCCGCGTAGTCTCAGTCCCCTCACTCGGCCTGTTCTCGATGCAGCCCGAATCCTACCGCTTCGAGGTTATACCTCCGGTAGGTTACGTTTTCGGCCTCACCGCCGGTCTCCCCGTGACACTCCAGTCACTTGTAGGCCCTCAGGGACGTGTCTATGGTCTGGACCACTTCGGTGAATCCGCTCCCTTCAAGGTTCTTGACGAGAAGTTCGGCTACACAGCCCAAAACATCCTCAACGAAGTAAAGCAGTTCCTCGGCCGCTGATCCGTCGGACATAAGAATAATCCTTAAGAATAATACCGAGGTCATGTCATTGACGGCATGCCCTCGGTTTTTTTGTTGCAGGGAAGAAAATTTCGTAAATTTGTCTCTACAAAGCTACTTGTAAGTAAGTCTTAGAAATTATTTTATACTATATTTGAGAGTATTTTCGAGTGATTTTCGCTTGATGTTGAAGGAGTGTAGCGAGCTACACGACTGAAACAGAGAGTGAAAAGCGCCGAAAAGACGCCAAAGATAGTTAGAAGACTTACTTGGATATATATATTAAAATAATTTTGAAGGCTTACTTATATGAATCTGAAGATAATAGCCGCAACAATCCTACTGGCACTCGCACTCCCCTCTGTGGCGATGACTCTCGAACAGGCACGTAAGGCATTCGACCGTGGCGACTACTACGACGCCGTAGATGTGCTCACCGCAGCCGCGGCCAAGGAGCCCAAGAATCAGCAGCTCAATCAGATGGCCGGATTGGCCCTGATGCATACCGGACAGCCGTCAAAGGCGGTCAGTTATCTGAAGAAAGGTGAGAATGAGTCCAATCTTTACCTTGCGCAGATAGCCCTGCTGAGCTATGACATCACTGCCGCCGAGTCATATCTCGAGACCTATGACAACGGCCTCGGCAAAGGCAAGCGCAAGAAAGCGCCCCTGCCACTGATGGGCGAAATCGAGAAGAGGATAGAGCACCTTTCGGGTATGCTTGACCGCGTGGCCGCCATAGAAATCATTGACTCGATTCACGTAAACCGCGATGATTTTTTCCGCCACTATAATCTCGCCCGCTCATCGGGACGTCTCGCCGGCGAAGAAGCGCTCCCCAAGAATATGTCGGCGGCCGACCTGCCGGTAGTGTATATCACCGAGAACGGCCGCACGAAGATATGGGCCGCTCCGGATGAGAATGAAAACTATGTGCTCGTGCGCTCCACAATGCTTGACGACGGCAGTTGGGAGGCTCCACATCCCCTCGGTGAGAATCTCAACGACGGTGGTGACGCCAACTTCCCTTTCCTCATGAGCGATGGCGTGACCCTCTACTTCGCCAATGACGGAGAAAACACCCTCGGAGGCTACGACATCTTCATCTCGAGCGACAACGGCGATGAGTTTCTACAGCCGCAGAACCTCGGCATGCCATTCAATTCGCCTTACGATGACTATATGCTGGCTATCGACGAGGAAAACGGCATAGGATGGTGGGCTACCGACCGCAACCACCTCGGCGACGACATCACCATCTATCGGTTCATACCGCAGGAATACCGCAAGAACTATCCTGTTGACACTCCGAATCTTGCCAAACTGGCCCTTGCCAACGACATACAGGCAACGCATCAGGCCGGTACGGATTATGAATCAATCATAGCCCGTATCAGTTCAAACGCAGGAAACTCGCATGAAAGTTCACGCGAGTTTGACTTCGCCCTCCCCGGAGGCAAGGTCTATCACCGTCTCTCCGACTTCCGCTCCGAAAGGGCCCGACGCAATATGAGTGCTTATCTTCACGCACAGGAAGAGATACGCCTGGTAAACCGCCGTCTCGCCGACATGCGTCAGGCATGGAAACGCGGAGACCGCTCTAAGGCTGAGGCTATCAAAAAACTCGAGCGCGACATCACCGAAAAGAAATCACAGCTACTACAACTCTCCAACGCTGTAGTCAAGGCTGAAAAATAATCAACCACTTCCTCGCACATGACCTCATTTCTAATAGCACTTGCCGTACTCATAGGCGGCTACTTCATCTACGGTGCACTTATGGAGAGGGTGTTCGACAGCGACCCCGAGAGGGAGATGCCGGCGTATACCCGCAGGGACAACATAGACTACATACCCATGCCCGCATGGCGCGTGTTCCTCATACAATTCCTCAACATTGCCGGCATGGGACCGATATTCGGTGCCATAATGGGCATCATGTTCGGACCGGCCGCATTCATCTGGATTGTAGTGGGTACCATCTTCGCAGGTGGTGTACACGACTATCTCTCAGGCATGATAAGCGTGCGTACAGGCGGGGCATCACTTCCTGAAATCGTGGGCAACGAGCTGGGCAACAGTGTGCGCAACGCCATGAGAGTGTTCTCGGTGATACTCCTCATACTCGTAGGCACGGTGTTCGTGCTCACTCCGGCCGACATCCTTTCAGGTCTCACCCCCGACTGGATGGGCCGCTACTTCTGGGTTGTGCTCATCCTGGTTTATTATTTGCTGGCCACCATGCTGCCGATTGACAAGGTTATCGGCAAGTTCTACCCCATTTTCGGCGGCGCACTGCTTTTCATGGCCATAGGTATAATGGGTGTGCTTATCTTCGGCGATGTGGAGATTCCCGACGGATTCACCTCGGGGCTGGCCAACCGCTACGCCTCGCCTGAGTCTCATCCGATATTCCCCATGATGTTCGTGTCCATTGCCTGCGGAGCCATATCAGGCTTCCACGCCACGCAAAGCCCCATGATGGCCCGATGCCTCACCAACGAGCGTCTCGGCAGACCGGTATTCTACGGCGCAATGGTGGCTGAGGGTGTCGTTGCCCTTATCTGGGCTGCCGCAGCGATAGCTTTCACCGGAGGATACGAGCAACTGAGCGAATATATGGCCTCGCACAGCGGCCCCGGCGATCTGGTAAAGGATGTGTCGTTTGGCTATCTCGGAACATTCGGCGGTATACTCGCTATAATAGGTGTTGTCGTAGCTCCCATCAGCACCGGCGACACGGCCCTGCGAAGTGCCAGACTCACCATAGCCGACCTCATGGGCAAGGATCAGACCTCGTTTATAAGCCGCCTCGCTCTGTCGCTGCCGCTTTTCGTGGCCGTATGTGGCATCATGATGCTTGATTTCAGTGTGCTGTGGCGCTACTTCGCGTGGTGCAATCAGATGCTTGCGGTATTCACCCTGTGGGCCATCACGGTGTACCTCGCACGCCATGGCCGCGCCTATATGGTAAGTCTCATTCCGGCCCTGTTCATGACCACGGTGTGCACCTCATATCTCCTCTGCGCTCCACGTCCCGAGGGTCTCGGATTCTCTACTGACATAGCTATCGGCATAGGCCTTACGGTAACTCTCGCGTTACTCCTGCTTTTCGTACGCTATAAGCGCTCACTCGCAACGCGCGACGTTTCCGCCTCATCACTCTGACGCTGACCTCATCTATGGATTTCAAGGCTATCACCCAAGCTACCGACCGATACAACTTTCACTCTCACACGCAGTTCTGTGACGGACGCGCCACGATGGCGGAATTTGCCGAGGCGGCCGTAAAGTGCGGAATGACCCACTACGGATTCTCGCCACATTCGCCCGTGCCCATAGACTCACCGTGCAACATGAAGCGCGATGACGTGCCGGCATTTCTTGACGAAGTGAAGAGACTGAACGGTATTTATGAGAGACGGATACGCTTCTATGCCGCTATGGAGGTGGACTACCTTGATGAGTCGTGGGGGCCGTCCAATCCGTACTTCGCCTCACTCGGACTCGACTATATCATCGGTTCGGTGCACTTCATCCCGGCCGACAGCAAGTTTATAGACATCGACGGACGCTTCGAGTCGTTCCGCGAGAAGATGGCACGGTATTTCGCCAACGACATACGCCATGTGGTGAAGACTTTCTATGCGCAGTCACATGCCATGCTCGATGCGGGTGGAATGGATATCCTCGGCCATTTTGACAAGATTGGGCAGAATGCCTCATATTTCCGTCCGGGCATTGAGGATGAATATTGGTATCAGTGCCTCGTACATGACCTGATTGACGACATAATCGCGCGCGGACAACGTATCGAACTCAATACCAAGGCTTTTGCCGAACATGGACGGTTCTTTCCCGGGGTGCGTTACTTGCCCGAACTGCTGTCACGTGGAATAGAGATCGTGGTCAATAGCGACGCTCACCGTACGGAGCTTATCAACGCATCACGCGCCGAGGCTTTCAAGGCTATCCAAGATGCCACTAAATAGGCCCGCGACAGTAGATTACAGCACGGGGCTCATAAGCCTGAACACTGATTCAACCACTTTCTGCCATAAGGGGCGCGATCGCCATTCGGGAGCCTTGACCCTTACGGAAAGTTGCTCATCATCTTCGAAGAGCTTGCGCAGCTGTCGGTTAACTTTGTGGGAATAGACAAACAGGTTTGACTCGAAGTTATGTTCAAAACTGCGGAAGTCTATGTTTGCCGACCCCACGGAACTGAACTCGTCGTCAACCACCACAGTCTTGCTGTGAAGCATTCCCCCGTCATACAGGTATATCTTCACGCCGGCCCGCAGACATTCGGATATGTAGCTGTAGGAGGCATAGGTAAGTATCTTCGAATCACTGTGGCGCGGTATCATTACCCTGACATCCACACGTGCAAGCGCTGCCGTAAGCAGAGTATGGAGCAGTCCCTCGGGTGGCAGGAAATAGGGGGTCTGTATCAGCACCCTCTTACGTGCGTTGCCTATGGCTTTAAGCAGCAACGACTCGATATTGCTCCACTCGCTTGTAGGACCGCAGGTGAGCAGTTGCATACCGGCGGCCTCCTCATCGGCAACCTTTCCGGCTGACACCTCCTCCTCAATCAGAGGCTGCCCCATAAATGACCAGTCTATGGCGAACGATGACTGAAGGGCACTGACAGCCGGGCCGGTGATGCGCAGATGAGTGTCACGCCAGCGGGGGAAGTTTCCTCCGTCAATATATCGGTCGGCCACATTCATGCCACCGATATAACCGACCTTGCCATCAATCACCACTATCTTGCGGTGGTTGCGCCAGTTTATGCGGGTGGCGAACACCGGGAAGGCCACACGGAAGAACGGATACACCTCAATCCCCTCATCTCTCATGGAGCGGAAGAAGCTGTTCTTGACATGTATGGAGCCTATGTGGTCGTAGATAACCCTGACCTTCACCCCGGCACGGGCCCGCTCGACAAGCACGTCGCGCAGACGGCTGCCTATCTTGTCATCCTCAAATATATAATATTGTATATTGATATAGCGCTGAGCCTTGGAGAGGTCGGCGAGCAGAGCCTCAAACTTCGAGGCACCGTCAGAGTATATTTCGACATCATTTCCCTCGAAGAAGGGTGAACCCGAAAGTGACCGCGCAAGCTGTATCTGCTGACGCGCCTCGGGGGAATAGCGGGTCAAATCAGGAGTGGAAGTGAGTTTGGGCAGGCTCTGGCGCAGACGACGCTTTTTGCGCCGCGAAATCATGTGCTTGTTCTTGATACTGCGGCCGAAGAAGATATAGAGCACTATCCCTCCCACAGGAAACATGAGCAGCACTGTAATCCATGCGAGCGACTTCACGGGATTGCGGTTCTCCGATACGACGACACCCACGATGCTCAGTATCGTCAAGGCATAGGCGATACTCACCGTCCAGTATACCCAGGCGTGATTGCTGTAGATGTATGTCACGAAATCGTTCATTGCCGGGGGTGAAGTTACTGATAAATGCGGTAATTACCACAACTGTTGCACAAAAAAGTCACTTATGTGAAGTGGTCGTAGCGTTGCCGCAAGGCCACACCGTACATAACCACCGCAGGGCCGGGACGTCTGCTGACGGTCACCGGCCCTGCAAGCATGGGTGTGTGTAGAGGGGTATGTTTTAGATATGTATTAGAAGAATATCTTTATCATCGTTCCTTATTATTTGCCGAGCAATACGGAGGTACCCAGTTCGGTAAGGTAAGGCTGAACCTCGTAGGGTGAAACCTGAACATCGATGGCGCCCATCGAATGGGGAGCGATGTCGTAGGGATTGTAGTGGAACACCAGGTCGCCGTTGTAGACATACACATGAGGAGTGACGGGGATGTTCTCGCTGAAGAATCCGGCGGCGACAAGGTCAGAGGCGGGCACTTTGTACTGACGGGCGAGAGCCTCGCGTATCACACCCTCGAGAGCCTCGGTGGAACCGGGCGTGAAGAGGTTGTCAGTGGTAAGTATCACCTTCTTGTCAAGCAAATATGTAAAGGAGTATGAAGTCGTATTGGGGTGAGCGCCTCCGATGTAGGAGTAGCCGCTTATCTGGTAGGTCATCAGCTCTTCCTGGGTCTGAATCAGTGTGCCGGTCAGGTACATTTCATAGGCTCTTGCATCCTCAACCGCTGAAGAGGGTATCGAGTCAACGCGGGTAAAGGCATCGGTGGAGTCGAATAGGCTTACATCTGCCACGAATGAGCGTATGGAAGAGTCGATGTCGCCCTTTTTGTCTGAGGGGAAGGCGAGTCCGAGGATAGAATCCTGAAACACCTTAATATCAAGGCCATCTATGTCCACGGGCCAAAGGATGCTGGCGCCCATAGAAAGATAAGCTGTGTCTCCATCCTGCACTACACGATAATTAGCCGAAGCGGACTTGTTGACAGTATTTAGAGTAAAGTTTTTGATAGCGATGTCAGAGGTGGTCTGTGAAGTTGCCGAGTCAGTGCCTTCACGGGAGCATGATGAGATGGCTGAGCCAACACCTACGAGGAGCAGACCGAGAGTGGTCACTGAGAGAATGAAGCGTTTCATGAGTTTTATGTCTTATGAATGAGTTTTGTACTTAATTTCTTTACAGCGGAGGAATTCGCCCTCCATGCGATGATGAGTGGTTTTCCGCTCGTCACGTTATTGTAACATCGTGACTCCTCATTTTGTTTTTTTAATACTTGATTTTCTCTATTATTTTTCCTCCTCACCTGGGTCACGATTAAAAGGCAGCAAACTGCATCCTCTATAAATGCCGCACCTTACTGCTTGAAATACTGCGCATTACCCATTAGTAGCACAGGAATTTACCATTACCGATAATAGGCGAAATAGTTTCGTAATACTATCCGTATGCCCACTGTTTATTCATTTCAGCCTTAAGCTCCGGTTATAGCCTCCACACATATCTACCCCTCGAAGAGCAACTTTCGCGCAATTTGGTTGTATAATTGACCGAAAATTATTTACTTTGCATCCGCAAATTGAATTTACTAATCTAAAAAGAACAGAATTATGTCAGAAATTGCATCACGCGTGAAGACTATAATCGTTGACAAGCTCGGTGTTGACGAAAGCGAAGTAACCCCCACCGCTAACTTCACCAGCGATCTCGGTGCTGACAGCCTCGACACCGTAGAGCTCATCATGGAATTTGAGAAGGAATTCGGCATCACCATTCCCGATGACAAGGCCGAGACTATCGCTACTGTAGGCGACGCCATCAGCTACATCGAAAACGCTGAAAAGTAAACCACGCTTTTGCGTTTCCCCATCAGACGGCCTATCCGAGCATAATCGGGTCTTAGTCCGCTGACAAAAAATAGCTCCCCGCCGGACATTCCGCGCCAGCCGGGAGCAATTTTTGCAGACCCACGTGTCTGCCTCCATAATAACACAAATTGTTACTCACTCCCGAGCAAAACCAACACTGATTACATGGAATTAAAGAGAGTAGTAGTGACAGGCCTCGGCGCTATCACCCCCCTGGGCAATGACGTTGCCTCCACATGGGAAGCCGCCATCAGCGGCAAAAGCGGTGCCGGCCCTATCACCCATTTTGATGCTTCCAAGTTCAAGACCCAGTTTGCCTGTGAGGTTAAGAACTTCAATGCAGCCGACCATATTGACCGCAAGAAACTCCGTCAGCTTGACCTCTATGCCCAGTATGCACTCGTAGCCTCACGTCAGGCCATCGAGGACAGCGGACTTGAGCAGGCTTCCAATCTCGACCGCAATCGCGTGGGAGTAATCGTTTCATCAGGTATCGGTGGCCTCCACACCTTTGAGGAAGAAGCCGGATACTATGCCAAGAACGAGGAGAACGGCCCCAAGTACAACCCCTTCTTCATTCCCAAGATGATTGCCGACATCGCCTCAGGCCACGTCTCAATGGAATATGGCTACCACGGCCCCAACTACGGCATCGTGTCAGCATGCGCATCATCTAACAACGCCATAATCGACGCCTTCAACTACATACGCCTCGGCAAAGCCGACGCATTTGTAACCGGTGGCGCCGAAGCTGCCATCTTCCCTGCCGGAGTAGGCGGTTTCAACTCCATGCACGCCCTCTCCACCCGCAACGACAGCCCCGAAACAGCCTCACGCCCCTTCAGCAAGAGCCGCGACGGATTCGTGATGGGTGAAGGCGGTGTGGTACTCGTGCTCGAAGAGCTCGAACACGCCAAGGCTCGCGGAGCCAAAATCTACGCTGAGGTTGTAGGTGGCGGCATGTCAGCCGACGCACACCACATCACGGCTACACATCCCGAAGGTCTCGGCGCCAAGCTCGCCATGCAGATGGCTCTTGATGACGCCGGCATGAAGCCCGAAGACATCGACTACATCAATGTTCACGGCACTTCGACCCCCGTGGGTGACGTATCCGAGGTGAAAGCTATCGTTGACCTCTTCGGCGATGCAGCCTATAAGCTCAACATCAGCTCAACCAAGTCAATGACCGGACATCTTCTCGGTGCCACCGGCGCCATGGAAGCCATGTTCAGCATCCTGGCCGTACAGAACGACATCGTGCCCCCCACCATCAACCATGAGGAGGGCGACGAGGATGAAAACATCGACTACTCACTCAACTTCACCTTCAACAAGGCACAGAAGCGCACCGTAAGAGCCGCTCTGTCAAACGCCTTCGGTTTCGGCGGCCACAACGCCACCGTAAT
>CAZNBC010000040.1:0-9354 GCA_964571125.1 uncultured Bacteroides sp. | reverse complement strand
AGTCGTTCCAGGTGCTCAAGGATGGTTCCGCTACATCTATCTATGGTGCTCGCGCCATGGCTGGTGTGATCGTCGTGACCACCAAGCAGGGCCGTGCGGGTCACACCTCTATTAATTATACAGGTGAGCTCACCATGCGCTTCAAGCCCTCCTACAATGACTTCAATATATCCAACTCTCAGGAGCAGATGGGTATATATAAGGAAATGGAGCAGAAAGGCTGGCTCAGCCTCGCATCGCTCGTCAACTCATCCACCTCGGGTGTGTACGGTACGATGTACAAGCTCATGAACACCTACGACCCCGTGACCGGTAAATATGCGATTGCCAACACCGAGGCCGCCAAGAACGCATACCTCCGCGAAGCGGAGTTCCGTAATACCGACTGGTTTGACGAACTCTTCCATACCAACATCATGCAGACCCACTCCGTAAGTATCTCGGGTGGTACTGACCGAGGCACATTCTACACCTCGTTCTCTTACATGCATGATCCGGGTTGGTATATCGATTCGAACGTTGACCGTTACACCTTCAACGCCAACGCTACTTACAAGCTGTCAAACACCCTGTCGGTGAAGTTGCTCACCAGTGACTCTTACCGTAAGCAGAAGGCTCCCGGTACACTGTCGCAGGAGGTCGATGCCGTAAACGGTGAGGTTAAGCGTTCGTTTGACATTAACCCTTACTCTTACGCGCTCAATACTTCGCGCACCACTGACCCTCGCGCGATGCAGACCCGTAACTACACCGACTTCAATGTCTTCGACGAACTTGAAAACAACTATATTGATATAGGTGTGACCGATGTGAAGTTCCAGGGTGACCTTACATGGACTCCTCTCCGTGGTCTTAAGATTACCGCTACCGGAGCATTCCGTCACCTTGCGGCTCAGCAGAATCACTACGTGAAGGATGAGTCGAATATGGCCAACGCCTATCGTGTCGGTGTCGTTCCCGAGAACGCTTCAATCCGTAGCGCCAACCGCTACCTCTATACCGACCCCGATGATCCCAACTCACTTCCCGTGAGTGTGCTTCCCAAGGGTGGTATTTACTTCCACGATCTGCGCTCGATGAGCCAGTATGACCTGCGACTCATCGCTACATATAACCGTACCTTCGGTGTGCACAATGTGAGTGCCCTCGGTGGTATGGAAGCTCAGAAGTTAACCCGTATGTTCGAAAACTTCCAGGGTTGGGGTATCTGCTATGAAAACGGCAACCTTCCCTTTACCAACTGGAAGCTCTTCAAGCAGATGAATGAGGATAACGGTACTTACTATAGCCTCAGCGAGAGTCGTAGCCGTTCTGCCGCCTACATCGCTACCGCAAGTTATGGTTATGATATGCGCTACATCGTTAACGGTACTATCCGTTATGAGGGTTCAAACCGTTTGGGTAAGGCCCGCAGCAGCCGCTGGCTCCCCACATGGAACGTGTCGGGCGCATGGAACGCCGATGCCGAGTCATGGTTCCAGAATCCCGTGCTTGCCACCGCCAAGCTGCGTCTGAGCTACTCGCTCACCGCCGATGCCGGCCCCGGCAACATATCCAACGCTCTGGCTATCTTCCGTCCCTCACGCCCCTGGCGTCAGGACACCGATGCTTACGAGCAGGCTCTCTACCTCTCTGAACTTGCCAACTCGGAGCTTACCTACGAGAAGAAGCATGAGTTTGACGTAGGTGCCGACCTCGGTTTCCTCAATAACCGCCTCAATGTAGTTTTTGACTGGTACACCCGTAACAACTATGACCTTATCGGTCAGGTTTACACCTCCGGTGTCGGCGGTACTCTCCGCAAGTGGGCGAATACCGCTTCCATGAAGAGTCATGGTGTGGAATTCACCGTTAGCTCACGCAATATCCAGAGCCGTGACTTCAACTGGACGACTGACTTCACTTTCTCATACTCAAAGAATACCATTACTGACCTGAAGGGTCGTTCGACCGTGATGAGTCTTATTCAGGGTTCGGGTTATGCAATTCAGAATTATCCCGTACGTGCCCTCTTCTCGATACCTTTCGTAGGTCTGAATGAGAACGGTATTCCTCAGATAATCAATCAGGATGGCGAAGTTGTCACTTCCGACATCGACTTCCAGGAGTTTGACAAGATTGGCTTCCTGAAGTATGAGGGTCCTGTCGATCCCACCATACAGGGTGGCTTCGGTAACACTCTTAACTGGAAGGGATTCCACCTCAATGTCTTCCTTACTTACGCCTTTGGCAACAAGCTTCGTCTGACCCCTGCTTTCGCGGCAGCTTACAGTGACCTCAGCTCCATGCCTAAGGAATTCAAGAACCGTTGGGTAGTGCCCGGTGATGAAAAGTATACCACTATACCTGCCATCGCCTCCACTATGCAGACCTACAATGACAAGTACCTGAGCCGAGCATACAATGCTTATAACTATTCTACAGCCCGTGTGGCCGACGGTGGTTTCATCCGACTCAAGGAAGTGTCACTGACATACGATTTGCCTTCGGTAGTTACTCGCGCGCTCCGCATCAATAATGCCTCTGTCAAGCTTCAGGGTACCAACCTCCTGCTGCTTTATTCCGACAAGAAGCTCAACGGTCAGGATCCCGAGTTCTTCAACTCAGGTGGTGTGGCCTCGCCTATACCCCGTCAGGTGACTTTCACACTGCGTTTCGGACTCTAACTTAACTCACCTCTCAAAGCGACTAAAACAATGAAAATTTCAAAGTATATACTCATGACTCTCGTAGGCAGCGCTATGGCGCTGGCTACGGCCTCATGCGGCGATAAGTTCCTGGACGAGCTACCTGACAACCGTGTGGAGCTTAAGACCGTGGAACATCTGAGGATGCTTCTTAACGATTCCTATCCGGAATACAACTATATGAATGTGTGTGAGATGTCATCCGACAATGTGATCGACAACAACTCACCCGATTCCAACGGTAACCGTTTCTTCATGTCAGCCTTCGATATGGGCGATGATGAGCTGTTTGCTTTCGAGGATGTGCAGAACGCATCAGGTATGGATTCTCCCGGAGGTGTATGGGAGGGCTACTACAAGTCTATAGCCAGCGCGAACTCAGTGCTCGAAAAGATCGAGGAGTTTGAGGCAAATGGCTACGACGGCGAAGATGCATCCTTGCTTCCGGGTCTGAAGGCTGAGGCAATGATGCTCCGTGCTTACTGTCACTGGACTCTTGCCGAGGTATTCTGCGAGCAGTACCGTGGCCCCGAACTCTCGAAGGATGTTTTGGGTCTTCCTTATATGACAAAGCCTGAGACAAAGGTTAAGCCTTCCTATCAGCGCGGCAATCTTGCCGAGTTCTATGACAATATCGAAAAGGACCTCCTCGAGGCACTTCCCAATATTGACAATTCAATCTATGAGATACCCAAGTATCACTTCAATTCTCAGGCCGCTCATGCCTTTGCCGCTCGCTTCTATCTTCACAAGCGCGACTATAAGAAGGTGCTTGAGCACTGTGACAAGGTGTTCGGTGAAGATGCCGATGTGTCATCTATGATGAGTGAGATCTGGAGTAAGTCAAGCGATTTCTATTATCTCACCGACTTCGGTCTGTATCAGCAGAGTATGACGCTTCCCCGCAACTTCCTCCTGATATCCACTTACTCGATGGCCGACCGCCACTTCCAGGCGGGCCGCTATGCTCTCAGTCGCGATGCTAAGCGTGCCGCATGGCAAGGCCCCGGCCCGACATGGCAAGATTGGTCATGGCGTCTTACCACCGGTACCAGTAAGGAATCCTGGTGTATGCACCCCTTTGCCCGCTATGTGTTTAGTTTAGGTACCGGCGGTAGATATGGTATTCTCGTTCCTCTCAGTACTGCCGAACAGTTTGAGTTTTCCGATAAGCATGCACAGATCGGTTATCCTCATATCACCATATCGGAGTTCAATGCCGAGGAAACCCTCTTTATGCGTGCCGAGGCCAAAATCTATCTTGGCATGAAGGCGTCAGCTATCGAAGATCTCAAGATTTGGGAACTGTCGCTTCGCAACTATCCCGGTGTGACTGAAAAAGACCTTAAAAGATTCAGGGACCTTACTGAGGATCTGATACGTAGTTTCTACGCTGAATCCGACCCCGGTTTCGGTATCGTGAAGCCTCTGCATATTGACGAGGTCTATCCCTGTGAATACAGTGTTAGCGACGACATCGAACCGATACTTCAGTGTCTCCTCCATTTCCGCCGCTACCAGACTGTACAGTCAGGTCTCCGCTTCTTCGACCTCAAGCGCTACGGTATTGAATACAGTCATGTCATCGGTCGCGACTCACGCGTAGAGACACTCACTACCTTCGATAAGCGCCGTGCTATTCAGATACCCTATGAGGCAGTGGAGGGCGGCATGCAGCCTACCCAGCGTGGTGAAGATCTGAGAATGGACAATCCCGATAATTATGTAGTGGTATCATCTAATTAAACTGATGACTATCAAAACAATTACAATCATTATGACAAAGCTGAAATCACTCATCATACCCATGGTTGTCGCCGGACTTGCTCCTATGTTTACGGCGTGCAACGACGATGACTTCAAGGAAACCATCTTCCCTGATGTCCCCACTGAGGCCGATCCTTCATCGAAGACCTATCAGTTCGATACATGGCTCAACCGTAATTTCCGCGACATCTATAACCTTGATTTCAAGTATAAGATGGCTGATGTGGAGGCCGACAAGAACTATAATCTTATCCCCGCCGAGTATCAGAAGGCAGTGGATCTCGCCCTGTTGGTGAAGTACACTTGGTTCGATGCCTATAAGGCCGTGTGTGGCGAGGACCTTCTCAAGCAGAATGGCCCCCGTATGCTTCACCTTATCGGTTCACCGGCTCACAACACGACAAACGGTACCGAGACTATCGGTCTTGCCGAAGGCGGTATCAAGATATCGCTCTTCAAGGTCAACAGCATGGACCTCAATGACTCGTACCGCATGAATGAGTTCTACTTCCGTACCATGCACCACGAGCTGAGCCACATCCTCCACCAGAAGAAGTCATATCCCGTTCGATTCAACGAGATAAGCAATGGTTACTATGACTCATCTAACTGGGGCTCACGTAACGGCGGCCTCTGCACATCGTTGGGTTTCATTACCAACTATGCCAGCTCACAGTATCGTGAGGATTTTGCCGAGACTATAGCCAACTATATCACCCGTACTCCCGAGGACTATGATTTCTTGCTGTGGTGTGCCGATCAGGGTTGGTATAGCGGTGATGATGAAAATAACCAGAGCAAGGCCTACTGTTATTATTATTACGCTAATGAAAACGCTAAGATTGATGACAGAAAGACCTATACGCTTCAGTATGTGGACCTCGGTGACGGTCATGTGACCCTCGCGGATAATAACGGACGTGTCTATAATAGTATGGAAGCTGTCAATGAGTACCTTGACCGTCTCAATAAGCAGCTCGGTGAAGAGATGGTGTTCCCCGTAGAGGATGTCGACAACATAGACGGTCGCGCTATCATCAAGGAGAAACTCGATCTGGCAACAGAGTGGCTTAAGGAACAGTGGAAAATAGACATTGACATGCTGCGCGAAGAGGTGCAGCGTCGTCAAAACGATTTTGATATCGTTAAGCTCCGTCAGGAGATAGAGTCTATCGAAATCCCCTCGGTCAATAATTAATACTATTCGTAAAAGTTAGAAGACGATAATAAGATGAAGAAATTAATATATCTCACCCTTGCTGCGGCTTTCATGGGGTCGGTTTCATCATGTAAGAATGAGGAGGCTGACATCTTCGATGATACCGCCGCGAACAGACTTGAGCAATTCAAGAAAGATTACAGTAAGATATTTACCGACAAGGGTGGTAAATGGGCTTTGGAGTATTTTGCCAACTCAACTGAGCCGGGTTATGTTTTTGTCGTTACCTTCAATGAGGACAATAGCGTGGAGATAGCCGGCAACAACAAGTGGTTGTCCAGCTCGGATATGGGCGGAGGTTCCGCATTCGCTACCGATAATTCTATGTGGGGTATCGTGAGCGATGACGGCCCTGTGCTCACCTTCAATACCTATAATAAAGTGTTCCATATCTTCTCTTCACCTGACAATATCCCCGGAGGCCCGACATATAGCGATGGTGAGAAGCAGGTAGACGTGAACGAGACCGGTAAGGGTCACGAAGGCGATTATGAGTTCGTTATCATGGGCCTGGATGAGACAGGTGAGGTGGTGACCCTTCAGGGTAAGAAGCGAGGCTACAAAGCGCTCCTTCGTCGCCTGCCCGTCGATACTGATGACCGTGAGTATTTGGAGAAAGTGTATGTCAACAGCCACAGCAATGTTTGCACTGAATTTGGTACACTTTTGCTCCATGAGATTACTACCGACCGACGTTTTACCATAACTGAAGTCTCCGAGAGCTATATGCAGGGTCATATCGGACTCTTCGAGGCTTATCCTCAGGGTGGTGACTCAATCCAGCAGACAGTCAGCGAGAATGCAATCGTGACTTACGACGGCCTGCGTTTCCGTAAGGACTTTGAGGTGCCCCTGCCTTACTCCGACGATGATGTGATCACCATCAACAGTTTTATTTTCCAGCCCGACGGCTCGCTGCGCGGTGTGTCAAATCCCGATGTCGTGCTTCGTGCTCCGATGCTCGCCGATATTGTACGCAATAGCTCGGTTGAGGTAGGTAAAGCTCATGTATGGGATTTTACTGACTGTGAATTAGGAGAAAAGGAAGCGCTGTATAATACTGTGGTCGATGCGATTCATACTCGCTACGAAGGTAAGCGTGATTTTAAAGGCTTAGGTTTCGCCGCCACTAATGTAGATGCGGTTCCTACACCTTCAATATCTCTGACGTTCGGCTCCGTTAAGGCACTTCTTTATCTCACTATCACCCGTGTTGATGACAATACAGTGCGTATTGAGTCCGGTGATGTGAAGGAGACTAACCTCCTTAATCTCCTGAAAAAAGTGCCTGAGGCTGAAGAACTGCTTAAGTCTTTCGAGGGTACCTATACTTTGGAATCTGACGACATCATGTGTCCCTTTACCATTCGTTGGGTAGGTGACAACGGTATAAGCTTTACCGCCGTCCTCAAACGCTGATCCATCACTCTTTCCGAGCATCTGCGGTCTGTATAGTGTTCGGGAAGAGTGTTATTTTATAAAGCAAAAAAAGTTTCTTTTAAATTTTTTCGTAACTTTGAGGCTTGATTGGCGGCCTGTCTGTGCTACCGGTCGTAAGGAATCTGTGCTTCAAGCAATTATAGGAAAAATAATCAATTACTTATCAATATAACTCAATGAAAAAAAGTTTACTTTTTGCTGCCGCCGCTTTGGTCGGTTTGTCAGCATCTGCCGTACAGCCTTGTTTGCCGGTGGACGCTATGGAAGTATCGAAGTATGAGGCTACTCCTGTCGTTGCCTCGAAGGCTATTCGTAACGACGTGTCTCTCAAGGATGTTACCGAGCCTACAAAGGCTGTCATCAAACTGCCCTCGACACTCTTCTATTTTGGTCTCTCGGATGACTATATGGGTATTGGTACTAACGTAGGTTTGACCAGCCCTTACGAAAGACTGACTTTCAAGAGCGAGTCTACCGGTGTAAGCAAGCTCAGTTGGACATATCCCAATGTATGGGGTGCTGGCGATGCAGAGGAACTGACCTCCTCAGAAAATTCTATTACCTACTCGGCTCCTTTCGGATATTTTCACGGTCCCTCACTGACGGTTTTCGGCCCGGACTATATTGACGCTATTGACCTTGAAATTGATACTCAGTATCCTTCTGCCATCCTCTATGGCGCTAACTCTTCAGCTTTGCGTAGTGATAGAATGGTGTTAGGTATGACTCCTATCAGTCGTATGCAGGTTTACCCTCCTTTTGAAGAGGATGCTAAATTTACCTCAGGTCATATTCTCGGTTTCAACCATGAAAAGGATTCTCCCGTTGACGAAATGTGGGGTGGTTATGTTGCCGACCTTATGATGGAGAAGGATTCCAATCTCACCACAGTGGATTCTATCGCTATCGCTACCAGTGCTGTATATTCAGGTTTCGGTACTATATTCCCCAAGCCTGCATCACCCTATCTGGTTCAGAACGTATGGGCATGGTGCCGCGCCAAGTTTAATGGTGCCGGTACTCTTCTCCTGAAGGTGTGCCTTATGGAAGAGGATGATAAGCTTGGAGAGGTTATTGCTCAGGGTACATGTGACTACACTGCCGAGACCTCGTCCGGTATGTTTGTCTTCTCTCTTAAGAGCATTGACGAGGATGGCTTTGAGATAGATGAGCCCGTAGTGATCAATGATCGCATCGCTTATGTTATCACTGACACGGAAGGAGGTAAAAATATTGAGTATCTCCAGCCCTGTTGGCCTATGGGTTATTATTACGAAGTAACTGATAAAAATGGTGAAAGAGCTAAGAATCCTTACCTTGATCAAGCTTATAACCTGAATATCATTAAGTATACCTTTAACGGCGAGGAAGTTGAAGACGCTCTTTACTCACCTTGGGGATACTATGGTGACGAGGCCGGTGAATACCTTATGTCTATTACCAGCTATGCTTTCTTCACTGACGCCTTCTTTGGCTTCTGTATAGAGGCAGGTAGCGAGGTTGCCGGCGATGTTCACAAGGGTATTTCAGACGCCGGCGAAGAATTTGTGTTCACTTTTGAGAGTCTTTATGCGGTAGATGAAGAAGAAGTTGAAATATCTGATGATTCATGGATTACTTACGAGCTCGGTGAGTTCGACAATCAGACCGGTCTTCAGACACTTACCATTCTTGCCGATCCCCTCGAAGATGGTAAGGAAGGCAATGGCTCTATAATCACTATCAATGCTTTCGCTGCTCGTCCTCTCCATCTCGTGCTCGGTCAGGGTACTCTCGCAGTTGACAACGTAAACGCTAACAGTGAGGTTGTAGCCAGCAAGTACTTCGACCTTCAGGGTCGTGAACTCAAGGCTCAGCCCGATAGCGGGGTCGTAATCCGTAAGGACATCAAGGCAGACGGTTCTTCAACCGTAGTTAAGACCGTTCTCTAATCCGGCCTAAACACCCTTAATCCGGGATAACACCGACTCCGGACTAATACCGTCCACTGATCGGACTTAATCAGGGCCTCACGCCCTGATAACCCACCGGATAACTCACATAAGGCGATGTGTCGCACGCGACACATCGCCTTGTTCTTTTTTAGGGTACTTTTGGAATTACTTCTATTATTCAGATGAAATGTACGGAAGCCCGGGAAACAGCTTAGATGATGCGGCTGAGGCTTAAGATTGTTTTATCCGTACTTGATTGTTTCCCCTCGGAGCACCGGAGGTGCGTGATTTTGGTTAACCGGGTACG
>CAZNBC010000039.1:3783-9389 GCA_964571125.1 uncultured Bacteroides sp. | reverse complement strand
CCGCCGAATGGTATTGTGGGCGTAATTGGCCCCAACGGTGCGGGTAAAACCACGCTTTTCCGCCTGATTATGGGTCAGGAGATGCCCGATAGCGGCTCGTTTGATGTTGGCGAAACCGTGAAGATAGCCTACGTAGACCAGCGTC
Source organism: uncultured Bacteroides sp. (assembly GCA_964571125.1). Classification (GTDB taxonomy): domain Bacteria; phylum Bacteroidota; class Bacteroidia; order Bacteroidales; family Muribaculaceae; genus Paramuribaculum. Next base: position 9,244 of record CAZNBC010000039.1, on the reverse strand, counting down.
ACCACGACCTCGTGCCCGAAAAGAGCGTCTATGAAGTCATCTCACAAGGCGTAGAGAGTTTCCGCATGGGCGGCCGCGACATAAACGCACGCGCCTATCTGAGCCGATTCAACTTTACCGGAGCCGACCAGGAGAAGAAGATAGCAGTGCTCTCGGGCGGCGAACGCAACCGCCTGCATCTGGCTATGGCGCTTAAGGAGGAGGGCAACGTGCTGCTCCTTGACGAGCCCACCAACGATATTGACGTAAACACCCTGCGCGCACTCGAGGAGGGTCTTGAAGACTTCGCCGGCTGCGCGGTAGTAGTGAGCCACGACCGATGGTTCCTTGACAGAATCTGCACTCACATCCTCTCATTCGAAGGCAATGGCGAAGTGGTGTTCTACGAGGGCACATACTCGGACTATGAGGACTACAAGCGCGCACGCAACGGAGGCAAAGAACTCCCCCGCCGACGCTACCGTAAGCTCATGGCTGACTAAACATCCACTTCAGACCACACTGAAACACACTTTATTCACTCCTCACCCACATTACGACTGAATGATTGAAAGAATCATAATCATAGAACAGGCTGACCCCGTAAGTTTCTACGGGGTCAACAACTCCAATCTCCAACTCATACGCAATCTCTTTCCCAAGCTGCGCATGGCCGCGCGCGGATCTGTCATCAAGGTCATCGGCGACGAACAGGAAACCGCCGAGTTTGAAAAAAAGATACATGAGCTTGAGAACTACTGCGTGAAGTATAATTGCCTCAACGAGGACGCCATACTTGACGTGCTGCGCGGAGAGACACCTAAGGACATGAAGTCTGACGGCGTCATCATATTCGGCATCAACGGCAAACCCATCTCGGCCCGCAACGCCAACCAGCAGCTGATGGTGCAGTCGGTGCTCAACAACGACCTCACATTTGCCCTCGGCCCTGCCGGTACGGGTAAGACTTACATTGCCATAGCCTTGGCCGTAAGAGCGCTTAAGAACAAGGAGGTGCGCAAGATTATACTCTCACGCCCCGCAGTGGAAGCCGGAGAGAAACTCGGATTCCTCCCGGGCGATATGAAGGATAAGATAGACCCCTATCTCCAGCCTCTATACGACGCTCTCGAGGATATGATTCCCGCAGCCAAGCTCAAGGAATACATGGAGAACAACACCATACAGATAGCTCCGCTGGCATTCATGAGAGGACGCACACTCAACGATGCAGTAATAGTGCTTGACGAAGCGCAGAACACCACTACGCATCAGATAAAGATGTTCCTGACGCGACTGGGTATGAACGCCAAGATGATAATCACGGGCGATGTCACCCAGATAGACCTCCCGCGCTCGGTTCCCTCGGGACTTATGCAAGCTCTGAAAGTGCTCAAGGATGTGCCCGGAATAGGCCGTATAGAATATGGCAAGAAGGATATCGTGCGCCATCCGCTTGTGCAGCGCATAGTACAGGCCTACGAGCAGTTCCGCCCCGAAGAAGGTGGTGACGCTCCCACCCCATCCGAGACATAATTACCAACCCCTACCGATAATAACCTGACAGTCGTCAACGTTATAAACATACAGAACCATACCATCATCACACCTTATATGAAACTTGCTGCCGTAAAACTCGCTTCAAGGATAATATCGGCAATCACCGCACTGGTGATCGTAGCCGCAGCGTCGTCATGCAATTCTAAAACGAATCAGCTCACATACTTCCAAAGTCTGGAGGGTAAGATTAGCGGAGAACTTGCCGCCACTACCTATAATGTGCGCATCGTGCCCGATGATGAACTGGCCATCACCGTCAATTCCCAATCGGCCGCTGCTACCGCACCGTACAATCTGCCCATGTTCAACGACATGACACAGGCCGATCTGGTAAAATCCGCCAAAGGAGAATCCTATACCAACTCACCTCAGACACAGACCTACATAGTGAACGCCGAGGGTAATATCACCATGCCCGGTATAGGTCAGATACATGTGGCCGGAATGACCCTGGATGAGCTTACAGGCTACATCACCGCAAAGGTGAGTACGGAGGTAAAGGACCCCATAGTCCGCGTGGTGCTGGTTAATTTCACCGTCAATGTACTTGGTGAAGTCGAGTCACCGAAGCGTATCAACGTCCGTACCGAGCGATTCACCGTGCTTGACGCCTTGGCTGAGGTAGGGGACCTCACCGAGTACGGTAAACGCGACAACATAATCGTGATACGCGAACAGGATGGCAAAATCGTATATCAGCGTCTTGATCTGCGCGATGCCGATATAGTGTCATCGCCCTACTATTACCTTCAGCAGAACGATATAGTTTACGTTGAGCCAAATAATATCAAGGCATCCAACTCCCGCTATAATACCATGAACAGCTACAAGCTTTCTGCCATCTCCACAACGGTAAGTGCCGTATCAGTCATAGCATCACTTATTATCGCTCTCGCCGTAAAGTAAATACGTGATTAAGCTTGACCGCATATGCGTATGGTTGTTTATCATCAATCTTACATTGATGACACTCAATCAACTGTACTTCTCGCTGGCCGATGAAGCACTGAGTTATCTCATGGGCATAGCGGCTCTGGCTGACTGCATATTCAACCGCAACTGGAAGCGCTATAAGCTACTTTGGCTGGTGATCGGAGTGCTCGGGGTGTATTGGGTCAACACCATTTTATTCCGCGACTACAATACCCCGCTTTACGTCACTATTGATTTCCTGATGATGCTTAAGCCACTTCTGCCGTTATGCGTATTCTACGGCATGGGGATTGAGCTGACACCCAAGGAGAAACAAGCCACACGCTGGGTCTGCTATTTCAATGTAGCGTTGCTGCTCATCTGCTTGCCCTTGGGGCAACTCCGCGCGCAGCAATATATCTTATCCTATATCCTATACTTCGGCCAGACCGCTCTCACGGTTGCCTTGGTATATCTTTGGGTCTCCATTGACAAGGAAGGTAAAATCACTCAGGCCACCCTGCTGTTTATAGTCTTCACGCTCATACTTGGTCTGTGGTGCGGCCGATCGAAGTATTATGCGGAATCTGTTCTGTTTTTCTTCTTCCTTTTCATTTATCGTCCGGGAATAATCACTAAAATGTCATTCAGGAACATGGCGATAGTCACTGTTCTTGTAGGAGTTATAATGGCAGTTATCTGGAAGAAGTTGGCATATTATTACCTCAATCCGGATATTGACATGGAAGAGGCCGAACAATCAATAGCCAGAATGGCATTGTTATTGGGCATGTATCTCTCTATCTGCCAATATCCCGTTTTTGGTGCGGGTCTGGCATCATTCGGTACTACAGCGTCTATATGGAACTACTCGTCGTTCTATGTTGAAACAAACCTTAACAAGGTATGGGGACTTAGTCCTACGAAAAATGATTTTGTATGTGATAACTTTCTGGCTACCGTCGGAGGTGAGTTCGGATTACTCGGCATCGTTCTTTTCCTATGGCTCTCCTTATGGCTATATCTTAAGATAAGACCGTTCTTACATACAGATTATCCACGTTATAAATTCTACTACATCTGTGGAGTAGTCACCATATTGAGCGGATTGATCGAGAACTCGAACGGTAATCTTTATATGGTGCCCGGCGGTATAACATTATACGCCATGCTCGGAGCACTGATAGCTCAAGCGCAACGCATTAACAAACTTAATTCAGAAAAAGGCCTCGTCCTCTCCTAAATATATCTCAGAAAAAACCAATTACAAATGAATACGATAAGCAACTCCATTGACTTAAGACGCTACCTACGTACCGCAAAAAAATTGTGGTGGCTATACTTGCTCGCCTTCATATTCTTTATGGGGTGTGCTTCATTCTATGCATTTTACCGGATGCCGGCCTATGATACTCAGGCTACCATGATTATTGAAGACTCCGGAGATTCCGGTTCAGGTGGTGGTCTTTCCGGCCTTTTGGGACGTTCTTTCTCAATAGGAGGCTTCGGCAGCTCATCCGTGAACAACGAGATTTTCGTTCTTAACTCACATGATCTCCTTATAGAAGCATCTCGCAAGAATAAACTCAATAGAACGTATATCGCGCATGACGGTATCGCACGCACGGTCCTCTACCCCGATTCGCCTATTGAACTTGTGGCGGATGACCTGTATTTCGACACGTTGCAAGCCGGATATCAGATAAATGTAAAGATTAAGCCTGACGGAGCTGCCGATATTGACTTCGTGAGAGGTCGGTTCTTCCCCAAAAAGCTATACAGTACTACCGTCAAGTCGCTCCCCTATGTCTGCGACAATCCTGCATACCCGGTGATTATAGCCCCGACAACCTATTATGACCGTGGTGAAGCATATGACATCACCATAAATGTGAGTTCAAACGAGGCTATTGCCGATATGATACTCACAAAAGTAATAACTGATACTCCCGATAAACTTGCTGATGTCATACAACTTTCATATAGCGGTCCGAATAAGGAATATAATAAACGGCTCCTCAACAGCATACTGAATGAATACAACAATCTGCGTGTAGAGCGCCGAAAGGAGAATGCCAAGCGTGAGGTTGAATTCCTTGATGCCCGGTTGGCAGAACAGCTTGCCATGCTTACCGCAAGCGAGAAGGAAGTCGAACAGTACAAGACTGACCACAATCTCTCGGATATAACTGAAGAGATGAAGCTTCTCGTAGGACAGTCGGTAGAGAGCGAGAAAGAGCTTATACAGTTACGCAGCAGCCGCGATTATTATCGTGAGGTTCTGGCAGCGATACGCAGTCCCAAAGCCAACGATCAACTCATACCCGTGGCTGAGGATCTCAGCAGCCCCATGATTGAGAACTACAACACTCTGATGCTGCAACGCAAGCAGTTAGCATTGTCCGCTACACCCGACAATGCATCCCTCAAGATTATGGACAGCAATCTCAGCGACCTCCGTTCGTCAATTGAAAAGAATGCAGAAGGTACAATAGCTCAGAGCACTATCCTTATCAACTCCATTCTTGAGAACAATAAGGCTACGGAGGGACGACTCAAGAATATGCCCGCTATAGAGCGCCGTTTCTTCGAATTGACACGTGATACTCAGCTTCAGAACGAACTGTATCTCTTCCTGACTGAGAAACGTGAAAACGCCATGCTGAAATATCAGTCGAACTCCACACTGGGATTCATCGTGGAGGAAGCTTTCTGTGCCATGAAGCCCTCTAAAAAGAAGACTTATCTGGCATTCGCAGCCTGCTTCATACTCGCACTCCTGTGTCCTTCATTGTTGGTAGTATTTGTTACGGCACGAAGACGAAATGTATCATCACCCATAGACCTTAACTTTGCCGGTCTTGAAGAGCAATCATTGACTCTCAAGGGCACATCAACTGATGACATGCGTCCTTTGCGCCGCATATTGACCGATTTGCCGGATAAGAAGCTTATCTACTGTATCAATGTCACGGATAGCTCTGATATCCTCAATAATCTTGCAGAGTCT
>CAZNBC010000039.1:0-3773 GCA_964571125.1 uncultured Bacteroides sp. | reverse complement strand
CAATATAAGCGTCAACGCTAAGGTGATAAACTCTTACGGAAGCAATGACGAGCTTCTGATAGCGCTTAAGAACTCTAATGAGGATACTTCATCTATCGAACTTATAGGAATTCCACAACCTGAGCATACAGCTGACTTCACATCGCGTATCAACAGCGAGGACGGCCTTCTGCTCATTCTTACATCCGTAAACGGACTTCCGATCAGTTTCTTCAAGAACCTGATAGGAAGTGGTGTACAGCCTACAAACATAATTACAGCCATAGTGTAATCAACCGAGATGAAAGTCTTACAGATCAACGCATACAATTATATCCGTGGCGGATCTGAGAGTGTGTTTAAGAACACCTCCTCACTTCTTGAGGCTCATGGTCACGAAGTGATGACTTTCACCCTCAAATGGCCGGAGAATCTTCCTTCGAAGTATTCGTCATTCTTTCCGGATTCAAAGGAGACCCGCAGAGGTATATCGAGAATACCGCGCAATATCCTCACATACTTCTACCACGACGAAGCCGCACGTAATCTTGACCGACTGCTACAGCAAGAGAAACCGGATATAGCTCACGTGCACCTCATATGGGGACAGCTCACGCCGTCAATACTTCCCGTACTCCACCGTCACGGTATTCCGGTGGTGCATACCGCCCATGACTACCGCATGGTGTGCCCTGCATATTCGTTCCGCAACGGACGGGGAGAGATTTGTCAAAAATGTGCTGACGGGAATTTCATGCACTGTATAGCCAACAAGTGTCAGAATGGCAATCTTGTGCTAAGTACCATGATGGCAGCCGAGCAATATTACCGCAACTCCCGCTTTAATCCGGCACGCAATCTTGACGGCATAATATATGTGAGCGATTTCGCGCGTGATATTCATCAGCGGCTGATGCCGGAACTCGCCGGGGTACCCTCTGAGAGATTGTACAACTTCTCTACATCCATCGCTTCCTCACCCTCTACAAAGGTCGGCGCAAACGGGGAAGAATCTGAGTCATACTACCTTTACTATGGTCGTCTATCGTATGAGAAAGGGTTACTGACTCTCCTGAAGGCCTTTGCCGAAATGCCTGACCTGAAGCTCAAAATCATGGGTAGCGGCCCGCAGGAAGCGCAACTCAGGCAATTTGCCGATACACAAAAAATAACTAACGTCACCTTTCTTGGTAAACGTACCGGCCGGGAACTCATGGACATTGTAGCCGGAGCAAAGTTTGTGATTATACCGTCCGAATGGTATGAAAACAATCCGATGACCATCATAGAGCCTTACTCATTGGGAGTACCGGTGATAGGAGCTGAAATCGGTGGCATACCTGAAATAATCACACCTGATACGGGGCTGACTTTCAAGAGCGGTGATGTCAACTCACTCAAGGAAGCGGTACGATTCTCAACGACATTGACTGACGAGCGATACAGCCAACTTGCAAACGGAGCGCTGCAATTTGCCCGCGACAACTTTGAGCCCGAAAAGTATTATCAAAACCTTGTTGGGTTTTACCAACGAGTGATTTCCACATATAATAAGTAGGAAAATCAGGATATTTCTATCTTTACTTCAACTTTTCACTGAGTCAGGGTGTTGATAAGTCATCATCACTTATCAGCTCCCGCTCATGAAACTCTCAAGACATTCCATCTCCACCCTCTTAGTAATTCTTCTGACCACCATCGTCACCCTTGGCGCGTGTACAAACGATGTCAACGAGGAGCTTCGTCCGTCACTTTCGACATTTATTACCCGCTACTTCCCGATGGAGTCCATACAGACCTACACTGAGAACTCCGACGGCACCTATACCGTAATTATCCATAACGGCACGGAGCTCATCTTCGATGCCAACCAGGAGTGGGAATCCATAAACGGCCGTGGAAGCGCGCTGCCCGAAGAACTTATCGAGGATCAATGCCCTGCTCCTTTGGTACAGTACATCAACGAGATGGATTTTCTTAATCAGGTTTACGAGTTGAGCCGTACGGACAGCACTTACCACGTAGTGTTCCTCAACACATACATTGACTATTCGATTGAAGACGGTAAAATCACCTACCCTCAGAAGTAATTCAGAGGCGGGCGAAGCGCATGGTGACGTGAAGAAGCGGTAGGCTGAGGGTGAGAACACGGTTACCTTCCGAGAAAGTCGCATAAGCCTCATCGCTGTGACAGCGGAACTGCGCATCATACCACTTCAAATCATACTGTCCGGCAAACGGCGACGGCGTAAGTATGCCTTTAAGCATCCCGCAACGCCATTCATTCGCATGAGTTTCAGCTCCGGAACAATAGATAATGTCATATCCACCGGCCGTATTGCTCACAAGCATCACCTGATATTTCCCACCAAGACGGGCTACCGCAGGATTCATCTCACGATCAAGATACCGCCACATCCCCTCAGGGGCCTCACACTCTGTAGAATACCGGTCAACGCTATCACAGGTCCATGACGTAGCCACTTTGCGCCAAGCCGGAAATCCCTCCTCTATGACAGCATAATCCATACTTACATCACCCTTACAACTGAACTCACACCCTTTCACAGGCGCAAACTGTCCGGGAATAACAGCGATACGCTCCAGCAATCCGCTCCCGGCGTAGAGAGTTACCTCACCGGCCGTGACTTCTACCGTCATGGTGTTATAGCCGGTTACTGTAGCCATACCTTTGGAAACGACCTTATCGCATAAGCAGCTATCCCCTGCGGTGGTCATAATCCTCAGAGCCGGTTCATCGGTTACATCGTCATCCATTACATTCCCATTAACGGCACGCATTACTGCCACTTCACACTTACTCCCGTCATTAGTGGTCCACCCTATGCCCCATGCTGTATTCTTTCCATGTCTACCGAGAGCCGCACGTGCCTCAAATGTCCACTTCTCGGCCATGGTGTCAACCGGGAAGCATACCGAAGTATCGCATACACTCGCAGGCATATCTAAATAACTCCGCTGGATATCATACCCTTCCGCGGTCCATGCCTTAAAAGCATGACACGCTATCATAATTAAAAACGTGAGAATAATACCCCTCATGTCAGACGTACGGTCATTGATGCAGCTTGCAGCCCACGTAGTCAAGAAACTCATCTTCCGGCATATCCCAGGCCATCCAGTCAATGGTAAAGCCCCTACGCTCCATACCTCTGAACCATGTCATCTGACGTTTGGCAAACTGATGGATTGCCGTTTCAAGCCCCTTTACCATCTCATCGTAGCTCATGCGGCCCGTAACATACATGGTCAGAAACTTATACTCCAGACCGTAGTAGATCAAGTCTTCCGGCGCTACACCACTGTCAATCAGCCCCCGGACCTCATCGACCATTCCGGCCTCAAGACGCGAGTACAATCGCTCGGTAATACGCCTGCGGCGCGTGTCACGGTCAATATCTATCCCTATTATCACGGCATCCTTTACCGGCTCGGGACGTGTATTCACCGCCAACTCCGGATGTTCCTGATAATAAGTCTGAATCTCTATGGCACGTATAGCGCGCTTACATGTGTCCACATCAGTCACATTATGCAGGGTCTTCATACTCTCCAGCCGACGGGTCAGCTCCTCAAGAGTCTTCCCCTCAAGTTCCTGTCTAAGGAGCTCGTTAACAGGTACCTCAGGCAACGCAAGCCCGTTGAGCAGAGCTTCCACATACATTCCGGTACCGCCACATACTACCGCCAGCCTACCGCGACCCTCAATGTCTCGTCGTGCTTCGGAAGCATCGCGCAGATACTCAAACAGATTATACTTATCCCCGGCGGGA
>CAZNBC010000038.1:5617-9427 GCA_964571125.1 uncultured Bacteroides sp. | reverse complement strand
AAAGCCATATACAGCAAGCCGGAAGGAATATGCCTACGGGGCCTTTGGTAAGCATGGCAAGTGACATAAGCACCACTGCCCACCATGGGAAAGAACGGCTACCGGAACGCACAAAGTTGAAGAGCAGCAGGATGCTGCCGGTGATACACGCCGTAAGCACCATATCAACCCTACATGCCGTCACGGCACGCCATACCTCGACATTGGTAGCCAATACCATTACGGTAAGAAATGATACGGTCTTTGAGCGTCCGTAGCGGCGCAACCATCCATAAAACCCCATTGCCAAAGCCATGAAGGCAATGACAGAGGGCAAACGCGACGTCATCTCATCAAAGTGGCCCATAAGAAGCGAGCAGAGTGCTATGCACCACGCGAGAAACGGTGGCTTATAGGGTATATCCGTACCGAAATTTACAGGCAGAATCCAGTTTCCGGTATTAACCATGGACATAGCTACGATAGCCTCGCGCGGCTCTCCCTTAGTATTAAAGAGGGTATCACCAAGCCAAGGCATGAACATAATGAAAAGTATGAGCAGAAGTATGGCCCACACATATCGTGCAAATGAGAGTCGGTTGACGGTCAGTACCTTCATATCACCATATTAAGTAGTTTGATTCAGCAAGGCAACTCTTTCAATATGTCAAGCTGACGGGAGATGAGCTGTCGGGTATTATCCGAAACCGGAACCAAAGGAAGACGTAACTCATCGCTGACGAATCCTTGCTGACTCAGCAGACACTTTATACCGGCAGGGTTGCCGTCGACTGAGAGCAAATGATAAAGGTCACTGAAACGGTGGTGAATATCGCGGGCTACGAGGTCTTCGCCTTTAAGGCTGTAATGCACCATCTCGGAGAAAGCCTTTGGGAAAGCATTGCCTATCACCGAAATGACACCCGAGGCGCCTAAAGCGATAAGTGCGTAAGTTATGGCATCGTCACCCGAAATGACGCTGAAACGCTCAGGCTTGTGTTTGATAAGCTCATCAACCTGGGCGATATTGCCTGACGCCTCCTTGATGGCGATGATATTATCATACTCATTAGCAAGACGCAGTGTAGTTGACGCCACCATATTGACACCCGTGCGTCCAGGCACATTATATAGTATGACGGGGAGGGGAGAAGCCTTGGCTACTTCGGCATAATGACGATATATGCCCTCCTGTGACGGCTTATTGTAGAAGGGGACTACAGATAAGAGAGCGCTATAGCCCGAGAAATCGGTATTTTTCAACTCATGAACCAACTCAGCAGTGTTATTTCCGCCGCAACCGGCCACCAAAGGCACGCGTCCGGCCACAATCCTACGAACAAAATCAAGCACTTCATCCCTCTCCGACTTAGAAAGAGTTACAGACTCGGCAGTGGTGCCGAGGATGGTCAGGAAGTCAGCTCCACCACCTATCTGATATTCCAGTACTCTTTCAAGCGCAGGGTAATCTATGGTTTTATCGGCATTAAAGGGAGTCACCACTGCTACTCCCATGCCCTTGGGATTGAAATCATTCATAAGAATACAACTGAATTGGAGTGCAAATGTACGTATAATCCATCTCTTCAGCAATTCGGAATCAGCAAAAACATCACCACGACATACGACTTTGGAAATAATAGCTTACCTTTGTAAGTAAAGCCATATATAAGCCGGCATCACGTCAATATGACCCGATGCCACAATCATGATTGAAATGTTTAAGATAACCCTTAAAACAGCCATCATTTTTGCGTTTCTCACCGTGATTTTCGTGGTGTTGCGACTCCTGTTTGTCGGTGTATACGCCGATACTATCGGGCTGCAAGGCATAGGCGAGATCCTTGCCGTAGAGTGGCATGGACTTGCGATGGACTTCAGTATCGCAGGGTATCTGTGCGTGATTCCCACGCTCCTGTTTGTCGCGCAGGAATGGACATCCTCCAAGGCTATTGATACGGCCCTCGGTATCTACTCATTCATAGTGGCACTGATAGTATCCGTAATCTACATAGTTGACCTCGTGCTCTATGGTTACTGGGGCTTCAGGATAGATATGACTCCGGTGTTTTACCTCCTCAGTTCTCCCTCGTCGGCATTTGCCAGTGCCACTTTAGGACAAATCATTATCGGGTCAATAGCGTGCATACTACTGACTTATGGCATATGGAGAAGCCTACGTCAGCTCACCGTGAAGACACTCCCGATTAAAGCAGGGCGCTCAGTAGCCACGACAATAATAGGGGTCCTTACCGCAGGACTACTGTTTATACCCATACGCGGCAGCCTGACAGTAAGCACCATGAACCCCTCACGTGCCTATTTCAGTCAGAATACCTCACTCAACCATTCGGCCGTTAATCCCATCTTCTCATTCCTTTATTCGGCCACACATCAGGCAAAGTACGACAAGCTCTATAACTTCTTTACAGAAGAGGAGGCGGAAGCGCTGTTGAGAAAGCTGAATACCGCGTGTAACGACTCTTTATCGGCAGGGGAGTCATGTGTATCACCTCGCATCACACTTCTGACGCCAAATCCCGATGTGTATATCTTCATCCTCGAAAGTTTCTCATCCCATCTTCTACCCTCGGCAGGGGGTAGTCCTGTAGCTATAGGACTTGACTCCATTGCCCGCGAGGGCATACTATTCCCAAATATATATGCCTCAAGTTTCCGCACGGACAGAGCGCTACCGGCCATTTTAAGCACACTCCCGGGGCAGCCCTCGACAAGCGTGCTGAAATATATCGACAAGATAGAGCATCTGCCCTCAATGCCCCGCGCGCTAAAGGATAACGGATATATCCTCGACTACTATTACGGCGGTGACATCAACTTCACCAACATGAATGCCTACCTCGTAAGTCTCGGATTTGAAAATATAGTGTGCGACAAGGACTTCCCCGTATCGCAACGCACATCAAAGTGGGGCGTGCATGACCATCTGCTGATGGCAAAAGTAACAGAAGATGTTAGAAATACGGCTGATACCATCCCCCACCTCAGGGTTATTCAGACTTCGAGCAGCCATGAGCCGTTTGAAGTGCCGTACAGCAATCCCCGCTTCGCAGACAATGACAGACTGAATGCGTTTGCTTACACCGATAGCTGTGTGGCGTCATTTATCAATGACCTTAGGCGTTCTCCACGTTGGGACTCCTCGCTCATAGTCATTGTTCCCGACCATTGGGGCGTATGGCCCGAGGACATTAAGAATATGTCGGATCGCCACAGAATACCGCTGATACTTACCGGTGGTGCTATCGAACTGAGTGATAAATCAGCGGGACATATATTCAACCGCATGGGACAACAGGTTGATATGACCGCGACACTTCTTGACCTCCTCGGCATATCCTCAAGCGAGAAGTTCCCGTTCAGCAGAAGTCTTCTCAATGACTCACTGCCACAATACGCCTTCTTCTCACGCCCTTCCGAAATATGCCTGATGACTCCACAGGACACCGTAATCGTAGACTGCGACGGTGACCGCATAATCTCTTCCTCGTCCACGAATGACTCCGCCGACAGCCCGGCAATGATGGCCAAGGCTTATCTTCAGTCACTCTACAGGTATATCTCCGAACTATAATCACTAAGTTCATCAACATCTCTAAACCCCAATCAGACATCCTCCACTATGTTTGAGCAAATCATAGAACAGATTAACGAACTTGACGCAAGGATATTCCTATTCTTCAACGGGCTGCATCATGACTCACTTGACAGCAGTGTAAAACTCTTCAGCGAAAGGTTTATATGGGTGCCCATGTATGCCTCCATCCTCTTCATCCTGCTACGCAGTTTCAGCTGGAAAAAGGTGGTGCT
>CAZNBC010000038.1:0-5517 GCA_964571125.1 uncultured Bacteroides sp. | reverse complement strand
GGGGTGCATTATCCCGGCGATTTACTTGTCGGTGGACTGATAGGCTCTTTCTACGGATGGCTGTGCTACCGAATTGCACGACTGATGGACCGCTCAGACAGAGAACAGCTTACTTCAAATTTTGCGACACCGTTACGATACCGCTATATACCTGATTTCCCGCTTTATCACATTATGACGCTCATATTTGCCTGCACACTGGTGTACATCGTCATATACTCACTTGTAGCCGACATTTGACGTAAGAATCTCCGGGAAGTTCGAAGAGGTGCGGATAGTCCACTCACCTTCGTGCTCTTCAGTAACGAGAAGTACGCTCGTACCTTTTATTCCTTCTATCATCGCCAGGGCACTGTCAGGTTGCATGACCATACATGCGGTGGCAAGCGCGTCAGCCAATATAGCCTCCGGAGCAATGACCGTGGCGCTGAGGGTTGCGCTACGCAGAGCGGGATAGCCGGTAACGGGATTGATGGTATGGCCTATACGTCCTGAGTCGGTAGAGTGGAAGTTACGGTAGTTGCCGCTCGTAGCCATTCCGCAATCGGTGACAGCGACTAAAGCGAGCCGACTGTGAACTACAGAAGTGTCACTCTCGATCGGTGCGTCTATCATTATGTGCCACGGTTCACCATAAGGGTTTGTCCCCGCCACAGCAATCTCTCCGCCAATTTCAACCATATAGTCATCGCAACCGTTGCGCCTAAGCATCTCGCCGACAAGGTCGCACGCGTACCCTTTGGTAATGGCACTGAAATTAAATTCCATACTGTTGTCGGGTCGGCAGAGTGTATCAGCCTGGATGAAGCATCTGTCAATTCCTACGAGGCCTAATGCATGGGCTATCTCCACACTATCAGGCAGATGCGACGAATTGCGATACCCGAATCCCCACAGATTTATCAGCGGAGCGACAGTCGGGTCAAACAATCCTCCGGAATGGCGATTGACTTCACAGGATGTATTGAAGACCTTACGGAACAACGTATCTGTCACGTTGCTCAGACCGCTATTAATCTTACTCATGGCCGAGGAGGGATTAAACGGCGACAATGAATTGTCAACCCGTTCAAACACCTTTATTATAGAGTCGTCCAGCACTACGGGCGACTTATAAACTATATGGTAGGTCGTGGTCCATACTGCCCCCGATGCCTCCCGATATTGTCCGGGACGCCGACAACCGCTCAAGCCCAACAAGATGACCGAGCAAACCAAAATCAGTTGATGTAACCGCTCTCTACACATATCCTTATCGTACGCTATGAATTCCTCCTGAAAGTATAAGTATATAGCTTATACTCACCGTCTTTATCAAAACTTTGGTCTTTATATGTAAGCGTAAACGAGTCTGAGCCAACGAACTCAACATCTCCATTATACACGCTCCCGATATAAAGCCTGTCTCCCTTCAATGAATAGGGACACACCCATGGGAAATCGCCACTAATACACCCGATGGCCTCAAACCAATCTTCAAGCGCCTGCAGGTACTCTGCTTCACCTTTAGGTGTATTCCTATCATATTGCGAAGCTACCGGTTGAGTTGGAAGACTATACTCTCCCAGACCGATTGTGATATTATGACTATCGAAAGTAAGATGGTCCCACCATTTGCCACTTACATTTCCTCCAAAGTCCGGTATAAAGTATTCGTTGACCTCCTCGCTTTTACTATCATCCCACCAAACGCCATTGAGGTAGTAATGATATTTATATGAATACTGAACGAGTAGCCATGTGCCTTTTATATCCTGGCCCGCAGGCTCATCCTTAGCATCCCCTCCGCACGATGGAAAGCAAAGGAAAACGCACGATAGAAAAAGACACGAAAGAAAACGGATGGACTTCATATTGATACGAATAATTTGTCTTTTGAGATAGCCTATGTGGGGAAAGAGAGTTTCTCCTGTACAAAGATGGGAGAAGAGTAAGGAGGTGGCAAAAGTACAAAAATAATCCTGACGATTCACTTGGGATAGGTATTATGTTAGTATCTTTGCCAAAGAGAATCAAAACACTTTAAACGATGAAGAGATCATACGTATTTCTTGCCCACGGCTTCGAGGAGATAGAAGCCTTGGCCACGGTAGATATAATGCGTCGTGCCGGACTGGATGTCAAGACTGTAGCCGTCAATGGCGGCAAAAAGACTGTTACCGGAGCCCACGGAGTTGAAGTTACAGCCGACTTGCTGATGACTGACGAAGATATGTCAGAGGCGGCTTGGCTTATTATACCGGGAGGTATGCCGGGCGCTTCAAATCTTGCCGCCGACGAAACACTGTGCGGATTGCTCAAAGCTCAGGCCGCCCGTAAGGGTAATATTGCCGCGATATGTGCCGCTCCGGCTGTAGTGCTCGCCCCCTTGGGTATTCTTGACGGTAAGGAAGCTACCTGCTATCCCGGATTTGAGAAGCAGTGTGAGGAATGTGGTGCGGTAATGGTTGACAGCAAAGTTGTCAATCTTGGCAATATCATCACTGCCAACGGTCCCGGAACAGCCATACAGTTTGCCCTTACCATCGTATCGAATGAACTGGGGCATGCCGCTTCACAGCAGATAGCAGAGGGGATGCTCCTCACAAAATAATCATAGGAATCAGCTACTGATGAGTGGACGTATCCATAGTTACTCATCATCTGCTCACGAGTTCTAACCTTTTCCGTACTCAACTTTGTGCGGAAACGGTTGTTTCTTAGGTAAGAATTGTGCCCCATAAATTGCGGCACAAGGGTCTTATTTAAATTTCTTTGATTAATTTTGTCGCTTGAATTCAAAAAACGCGTTTTTACTATGCTCAAAAACCTTGTGATAGTCGAGTCGCCGGCCAAAGCCAAGACCATAGAGAAGTTTCTTGGCAAGGACTATAAGGTGATGTCAAGCTATGGACATATACGCGATCTGCGCAAGAAAGACTTTGGTATTGACAAAGAGGCAGACTTCACACCCGTCTACGAAATACCTGATGATAAGGCTGAATTGGTGCGCAACCTGCGCAAAGCCGCTTCAGAGGCGGATATGGTGTGGCTCGCATCCGATGAAGACCGCGAAGGAGAGGCCATTGCCTGGCACCTCTACGAGGTGCTCGGACTGAAAAAGGAGAAGACACGCCGTATCGTCTTCCACGAAATCACCAAGGAAGCCATACTTCATGCCATAGAACATCCGCGTGACATTGACCTCAACCGCGTGGACGCTCAGCAAGCCCGTCGTGTCCTTGACCGTCTGGTAGGTTTCGAGCTTTCACCCGTGCTTTGGAAGAAAATCAAGCCCGCTCTGTCGGCCGGACGAGTACAGTCTGTGGCAGTACGCCTGATAGTAGAACGCGAAAACGAGATAAAGAACTTCGTACCCGAGGAGTACTACCGCGTAGCGGGTATTTTCACCACTCCCGAGGGTACACCGGTCAAGGCGGAACTCTCACACCGTCTGCACGATAAGGCCTCGTCATTGAAGCTCCTTGAGGAATGTAAGGACACATCCTTTAAGGTCGTTTCCGTGGCTCATAAGCCTTTGACAAAGTCTCCCGCACCTCCGTTTACCACCTCCACGCTCCAACAGGAAGCTGCGCGCAAGCTGGGCATGACAGTGAGTCAGACCATGATGATAGCACAGCGACTGTATGAGTCAGGTCATATAACATATATGCGTACCGACTCACTCAATCTCTCTGAGCTGGCAATTAAGGCCATTACCAAAGAAATTACCGAAAACCTCGGCAAGGAGTATCTTAAGGTACGTCGCTATCACACTCAGTCAAAGGGTGCCCAGGAAGCCCACGAGGCAATACGTCCTACATACGTCAACGCCGTGGATATTGACGGCACACCTCAGGAGAAGCGCCTGTATCAGCTCATACGTCAGCGCACACTCGCCTCACAGATGGCTGATGCACAGCTTGAGAAAACGACCGTAGACATTTCTCCCGAAGGCACTGACGTGAGGTTCGTGGCATCCGGAGAAGTAGTGAAGTTCGACGGTTTCCTGAGAATGTATACCGAAGGACGTGATGACGCTACGGAGGAGAGTCAATCATCCCTGCTCCCCGATATGACTGAAGGGGAGGCAATGATTGTCAAACAGATTACCGCTACCGAACGTTACACTCAGCATCCTCCCCGATTCACCGAGGCCTCTCTGGTAAAAAAGATGGAGGAACTGGGCATAGGCCGTCCTTCGACTTACGCACCCACCATCTCTACCATACAGCAGCGTGAGTATATTGAAAAAGGTGACCGTAACGGTGTTGACCGCACTATTTGTGTCCTTTCGCTTGCCGACGGTAAGATTACCGAGACAGACCGCATAGAGACCGTAGGCAGCGATAAGGGTAAACTTATCCCTACCGACACCGGTACAATCGTCAATGACTTCCTCACTGAATTCTTCCCGAATATTCTTGATTTCAACTTCACGGCCAACGTCGAGGAACAGTTTGACGAAATCGCCGAGGGTAATGTAAAATGGAACGATGAGATAAGAAAATTCTACGAGGTGTTCCATCCCGAGGTGGAGAAGGCTGACAAAATGCGCTTCGAGCACAAGATAGGAGAACGAGTGTTAGGACTACATCCCGAAACAGGCAAACCTGTATCTGTCAAGATAGGACGCTTCGGCCCCTTGGCTCAGATAGGCGACAGCAATGAGGATGAAAAGCCCCAGTTCGCTTCACTGAGAAAGGACCAGTCGGTATTTGATATCACCCTTGAGGAAGCGCTCAAGCTTTTTGAACTTCCCAGACAGCTCGGCGAATATGAGGGTAAAGAGGTGACGGTAGGTGTAGGTCGTTTCGGCCCCTACATACGTCATGACGGCAAATTCGTCTCAATCCCCAAGGAGTTCGCTCCTACGGAGATTACTCTTGAGGAAAGTATCAACCTCATTGAGGCCAAGCGTAAAGCCGACGCGAACAAAGTAGTCAAGATATTCGATGAGGACCCTGAAATGCAGATTCTCAACGGACGTTTCGGAGTATACATAGCCTACAAAAAGTCGAACTATAAGATTCCCAAGACCGTTGCCGACCCCTCGGCCCTGACCCTGGAGGAATGTCGCAAGATTGTAGAGGAGCAGGATGCGAAGCCCAAAAAGACCGTTCGCAAATCTACAAGAGCTAAGAAGTAATCAATCGACAGTCAGAAACTATGGCTACCCGCAAACCCTATCAGCGCAATACCAATACCAAGCCCGGGGCGGAGAGAAACGCCTTTCGCCCCGACGTGATTGAGACTTATCCGGTCGAAGAGGCCGGTACGCTTCTTGAGTTCCTGATAAAAGCTATGCCGCAGCGCAAGCGCACCAACGTAAAGGAGCTTTTAGCCCATAATCAGATAGCTGTAAATGGCGTGCCGCAGCGTCAATTCAATTTTGAACTTAACCCCGGCGATGTCGTCAAGGCCAATCTTACACGCGAATTCCGTGTGTTCTACAACCGCAGAATGAAGCTCGTGTACGAGGACGACGACATCATTGTGGTAAACAAGGGCTACGGCCTGCTGTCAATGGGCACGGAC
>CAZNBC010000037.1:0-9526 GCA_964571125.1 uncultured Bacteroides sp. | reverse complement strand
AATTCCTATAGATTTCTCAGTGGTCAGGAACCTACTGACGAAATGCTCCAGGCTATCATGACAGATGCCTGTGAATCAGCACTCAAAAAAGCAGAGGAAGCCCAACGAAAATTCGAGAATGAGTATCGGATTCAATATCAGCAGGCCCTGAAGAAATGGGGAGATAAAATAGCCGCGATACAAAATGAGCAGCAAAAGCCATAGCCCGGAACTTATCCTAATTGCCGGGCCCAATGGCTCTGGCAAAACGACTGTCACAACTCAGTTTCTACATCATGAGTGGTCAGAAGGTGTATTATATATTAACCCGGACCAGATAGCTGAAGACAGATTCGGAGGATGGAACAACCAATCCGCTATTTTGAAAGCTGCAAATTATTGTGCAGAGCTGCGAGAAAAATGCCTTACTGAACATACTTCTTTTGTGTTTGAAAGTGTTTTCTCAGCACAAGACAAGATTGATTTTCTCATTCGAGCGAAATCTGCGGGCTTCTTCATAAGAGTATTCTTTATTGGGACCACATCACCGACCATCAATGCCGCTCGCATAGCAAAAAGAGTAATTGAGGGTGGCCATGACGTGCCAATCGCAAAAATCATAAGCAGATATCAAAAGTCCATAATAAACTGCAGGCTCATATCCAATCTTGTTGATCGACTATATGTCTATGACAATTCTGTTGATGGTAAAGCCGCTCAGATTTTGTATAGGATGAGCTATGGCACTGTTGTAAAGCAGTACACCGACAATCTTCCGGAGTGGGCTCTGAAGATTCTACCACAGCACGAAATATAATCAGAACTGATATCATATACGTCAACATCCGAAAAACAATCCCTGTATGAGGATTAGCATAAAAAAGCTGCCTGGCAATGAAAGTCAGGCAGCTTTGTTTATTAATGATGTATCAGAGGGTTAGTGTTGGGTAAGGCGGAGGACTGTGTCGGCAATCTGACGAGGAGTGAGACCGCACTGCTGCTGGAGTTCCGCAGCGTTGTAGCGGTTCTTGAACTCGCGCGGGAGACCGAGGTTAACAACCTTAACGGGTGAAGTGCCTAAAGCCGAGGCTACCTTCTGTCCGTAACCGCCGTCGAGAATACCGTCCTCGGCGGTAACCACCAGAGCATAGTCGCCCAGGCGCTTCATCACCGCCTCATCAAGCTGACTCGCCGTACGGGGATTGATAAGCGTCACCTCCACGCCCTCCTTGGCAAGCATGTCGGCAGCTTCACGCATGATCGGGAAGAATGTTCCCACACCTATGAGGGCTACATTGCCACGGTCACGAACCACATCGTAAGCGGGCGATGTGTAGTCGTCAAGCAACTTCACGGAGGGATCGGACAAAACATCGCCACCGGGGACCCTTACCACCACGGGGATGGAACGCTGCTCAACCGACCACTCCACCATACGCACGAATTCCTCCTTGCATGTAGGCGCGAGTACCTGTAAATCAGGTATATTAGATAGCAATCCGAGGTCGAAGAACCCGAGGTGAGTCTCATCGTTCATGCCGAACATCGAACCGTAGAATACCACGAATGTGGCCGGCTGACGATTGAGGGCTATATCCTGACTGAACTGGTCGTAAGCACGCTGAAGGAAGGTGCTGGCAAGTCCCACGACAGGACGGGCACCACCCTTGGCAAGTCCGCTTGCCATAGCCACGGCCTGCTGCTCGGCAATACCCACGTCAATAAACTGCGCTCCGGCAGCCCGGCGTCGTTCCGGACCGAAACCGATCACACCGGGTGTCCCGGCAGTAATAGCCACAGCCTCGGGATAGCGGTGCATCAGCTCCGTCATAGTGTCGGCAAAGATGTCACTGTAGTCCCTATCGTCGACACCCGCAGGCTCACTTGAAAGCGGCGCTCCGGTCTTAAGGTCAAACGGTGCGGAGAAATGAAATTGCTCCTTGTGGGCCTCAGCGACGGGAAGTCCCATACCCTTCATGGTGTTGATATGCACCACAACGGGGTAACCTATACCCTTCACCTCGCGGAAAGCCTTGATAAGGCTGGGGATGTCGTTGCCGTAATGAACGTAGCGGTAAGCGTAGCCCATAGCACGGAAGAGGTTATTGTCGGCAGTACCGTTGGTATTGCGCAACAGACGCAAATCACTGTATATGCCGCCATGATTCTCGGCGATGCTCATGTCATTGTCATTGACCACCACAATGAAGTTGGAGTTAAGGGTGGCACCGTAGTCAAGACCCTCGAAGGCGACACCGCCACTCAGCGAACCGTCGCCGATGACAGCCACCACATTCTCCTTACCCCCTCTGAGGTCGCGTGCCTTAGCCAAGCCTGAGGCCAGAGCTACGGCCGATGAGGTGTGGCCGAGAGAGAAGAGGTCGTACTCGCTTTCGCGAGGTGAGGTGTAGCCTGTCACGTCATCATAGTGGGCAGGATCCGTAAAAGCCTCCATACGTCCCGTCAGCATCTTGTGGGGATATGTCTGATGCGACACATCGAACACTATCTTATCTTCGGGAGTATCAAACACATAGTGGAGCGCGATTATAGCCTCCATCATACCCAGGTTGGGACCGACATGGCCTCCGTGGGCCGAGAGTTTGTCAAGCAGAGGACGGCGCATCGCCGCAGCCAACTGCTTGAGTTGCTGTTCGTCCAACTGACGTATGTCAGCCGGACTCTTAATCTGTGATAAGTCGAATTCGCTTTTCATATTATGTTGTTTAACTTCGTTTTCGTTGTCTCTCTTACAAAGGTAAGCATTATAGTCAAAACACTCTTACCCTATAGTGTGTTCATAGATAAAGAGGGGTCTGACCTCTTGCCGATTTTTTTGTATCTTTGCGGATGTATATCGGACGACGACATACGCATATCATTTTTTTTACTACTCACGTTTTATGAAGAAAATTTTTCTCGGAGTTTTATGCGCGCTTTGCATTGCCATGACTCCCTCCGCTTATGCTTTTGACCTTAAGGATGCCCTCAAGGGCCTCGGTAACTCCGCTTCAAACGAGGGCGGTGACGGTAACTCCGCTTCAGGTGGCGGACTGATAGGCTCACTCATAAGCGGTCTGCTGTCAAGCGACAAAATCACCGTAAAGGACATCACGGGAGAATGGAAATACACGAGTCCGGCAGTTTCCTTCAAGAGCGAGAACCTGCTGATGAAGGCCGGTGGAACCGCTGCCGCCTCTGCCGTTGAAAGCAAGCTCGAGCCTTACTACAAGACTATCGGTATAGAAAAGATGGTGTTCACCATTTATCCCGACAGCACATTCACCATGCAGATAGGCCACACACCCCTTAAAGGCACCATCTCACTTGATGTTCCCGAAGGAAGTCAGGCCAACTTCATCTTCCAGTTCAAGGTATTGGGCAAGATCAACATAGGCTCCATGCAGACCTACGTGACCAAGTCAGGCAACAATCTCTCGATAATGTTTGACGTGACCAAGCTCGTGGCCATTCTTCAGAAGGTTGCCTCCGTATCGGGCAATGCCACCGTCAAGGGCGTATCGCAGCTGCTTGACAACTACGACGGTATTTGCGCCGGCTTCAAGCTTTACCGCTCCGGCGATGCTCCTGAGACATCAGGGTCAGCATGGTAACCGTCTCCATAGACGCAACAGCCGCCATACGCGGCTGACACCTTGACAGCGAGCATCGCAGCTTCAACCGTAAACTGCGGAATTAGAAACGCAAGCCTATATTCACATTAAGCGCCTCTGAGGAATAGAAAAAAGTGTAGGAGGGATTGTAGATTATATGGCCGTCAAAGGTGCCATAGACTGATGCGAACAGGCTGCGGTGATTGTAGACCACTGAGAACATGGAGTTTATATTGGTCGAGAACATATTACGTCGTCCATCGGTAGCGTCCTCATAGGAGTGCTTGAGGCCGATGGACGGCAGTACTGTAAGGTTGATGAGCCAAACCTTTGGTTTGAGCACCCAGTTATATCCATATCCTCCGAGAAGATTATAGTCGGTAGAATGGAAATGATAGATGGGATTTGTATCCAGCGGCAAATGGGCCAGCATATCCGAAGGAAGTGAGGAGAAATTCATGCTGATGTCTTGTCCGCAAAGGTTCAGTCCGGCAATCCACGACCCGGCACTCTTCAACTGATACTTCGAGTAGGCATAGGCCGCTGCCTGAGAATAGCGCTTATTGTTGAAGAAGTAATACAAATTGCCCTGAGAGGTAGTGTGGCGTATATTGTTGAACGGGTAAGATATCCTATGCCCTTCATTAAAATTGCCAAAACGATGGATGCTCACACCGCCCGTCGTAGAATAGCGGGAATAGTTGGCCGAAAAGCGCGAACACACGAAGTTGAACGAGAAATACTTACGCGGCTGGTCCGTGCGGTGGAAAATCTGATTTGTACTGAAGGTCTGGCCGACGCTCACAGCCATGAAACTGAGGTATCCCCCGAGGTCGCTGTAGACGTGCGACATCATGAACATGTAGCTGCTCTTTTCCTTGGCGAAGTCCATCACGTAGCTCTGCGCCCAGTTCTGGCTGTTGCCCCTAAGCTTCCAGTTCTTGCCGGTACCGACCACGTAGGTAGTGTCGTAGCTATTGAAAGTACGGTCACCCCAGTTATATACGTTAACAAGGAAGCGGGCGAATTTCGGATAGTTAATCGAAGGGTCATTAATATGGAATCCACTGTTTATCAACTGCTTCACCCAATTCCCTCTTTTAGGCATCTCCATGGATACGGAATCCGGAGACATGGAATCCGGCAGTGCCTCGTGGTTCTCTTCAGCACGAGTAATGGAAAGCGACAAGCTGATAAAAAGTAATAAAGCAGTTACTACTGTCCTTGCACTCACAACCTTCATCTAATTAGTTTGCCATTGTTTTCAGGGGTGCAAAATTACAATTTTTTTCGGAAGCGGACAGCCTGAGGGCTGTATAACTTTTTTTAAAGTCATGGAGGGTCGAAGAATCGTGAAAAATGGTTAACTTTGGACTTTGGTTTTAACGGTTTTTCCGAATCCGACCATTATATGCATTTCAGGCACCCTCTCATATATCTATCCTTGGCCTTGGGATTGGCAAGTTGCTCAGAGACATCATCAACTGTTGCCTCGGGAGCCGGTTATCTGCAAATTGATGTCAATGTTAATCCCTCGCTGACCATTGCCTCCACCGGTGAGGTAGTGCGCCTTGACAGCCTCAAGCCCGATGTAGAGGAATTTTCGCTACGCATCACCTCGGCCGACGGTCAATATGGTCATAAATGGGCGTCTGTCAGCGATTTTGACCCCACCGAGCCTATTGCTCCGGGTGACTATCTGATTGAAGTCTCCTATGGCGAGAAGACTGACGACGGATATTCAAGGCCATATTATTCAGCCACGGCCACGGCTACTGTGACCCCGACCCTGACCACTCCGGTGAAACTTGAGGCCGAGATAGCCAATACGTTTTTAGGCGTAGAATACACCTGCTCATTCACAGACAGATACCCGACGGGCAGCGTCACGCTCCACACTTCGGGGTGCGCATACATTTCCATGTTGCAGGCCGGCAACCATACTGCGTTCCTCACTCCGGGCGACCTTGATATCTCACTTAACATCCCCTATGAGGATGAAATGCTCCATATAACTCCTGCGTCAGTCCTTACTACCTTGCCGGGATATTTTTACGAACTGACAGTTGACATGGGCACATCCGAACAGGGTGATGACGCAATCATACTGTCATTTGACGAGGGTACGGATGCCGACGATATCGTGATTCCTCTCACAGAATCGTTCCTGCGGGCGCCGTCACCTACGGTGGAGACACATGGATTCAGTGCTGACGAGCCATATAAAATCGCAGAGGGAACAGTTCCCGAATTGCCCGTGACCATGAGCATCACGAGCGATAATCCTCTGCAAAAGGTGATTCTGACCACTGTAGCTCCCTCACTCACACTTAACGGTTGGCCAGCTGAGACCGACCTGCTGACTCTCGGCGGTGAAGAATCCGCACTTATGGAATCACTCGGCTTCAAGATGAACCGTGCGGTCACAGAGGATAGTCTCAATGCTGACTTTACGGATGTATTGGCCAATCTGCGCCTCAATGATTCGCAAACGCCCGCATACTTCATACTCCACGCAGTGGATATCAACGGCAAAGCCTCCGAACCGATTTCGCTCAAAGTAGATATTGAGCCTGTAGAGGTCGTACTGATGAACGTGTCAAGTTCTATTGCCGGAATTGACGAGGCAGAAATCATGATTCAGTCCTCCACTGATGCACTTAGGGATAATCTCACCCTTAAGATACTGGAAGATGACCGTGTGTGGACTGATGCAGCCATCATTTCCCTGACTCAGGTAGCTGACAATCGCTACAGCGTGAGATTTAAGGTGCCGTCAGGAAACGATGATATAAAGTTCCGCCTCTACTACTGCGGAACGCTTCGTGCCGAACATACCATCGACCGTATCTCGCCGGTATTTACCCTCACTGCCGATGCATTTGCGCTCAAGACAGTGTTGAAGGTGATGTGTGATGATGAAGAGATGGCCCGTTACATCACATCGCGCCTGTCGGTCTTCAACGGAAATGAGCGGATGACCATCAGTGAGCGCGATACCGAGCGGTGCACTGTCACTGTAACCGGCCTCAGTGGAGAAACGACATACCGGCTCAACGCCACCCTACTCTCGGCCCCGACCGATGCCAAGTGGATAGTGCCGGTAACATTTATCACAGAGGAGCAGGGTACTTTGGCAAACGGCGATTTCGAGGAAATCAAATCATGTATTTCCTACAAGAATCTCCTCTGCGGCGGACGGTACTCGCAGAGCTTCATTGAGATATTCAATATGCAGAACCACACGCAGCTTGACCTCAGCGCGCCGATAGATTGGGCTACCACCAATCCCAAGACGTTCTGCGAGGGGGCGTCGAATCACAATACATGGTATCTTGAGCCATCGGTCTACACCGTGAAGGACGTGCGTTCGGGAGCATATGCGGTCAAACTCACCAGTGTGGCATGGGATATCAACGGCATGGATATTCCAGCCTATCTGCAACAGTCGGAGCCGTTCAAACGCTATAGCGACGTGATACCCGACATTACCTATCGTGCTGTCGGAAAACTGTTTCTCGGTTCATATTCCTTCAATCCCAAGACCCTTGAAGAAACCTACAATGAGGGCGTCAGCTTTATCTCGCGTCCCTCGGCGTTAAACGGGTATTATTCCTACCGCTGCGGCACAGAGATGCCGGGCGATCGCGGTCTGGCACGTATAGAACTTATTGGAATCATTGACGGTCAACCCACGACTATTGCACAAGGTGAAGCGATGCTCGTACCATCGGAAGGATATACCGCATTCTCCATACCGCTCAATTATGAGTATTTCGGCGTAAAAGCCACACGACTCAAGGTAATGTTCGCCTCATCGGTTCAGACCGGCGATATAGCTACCGAATCACAGACTATAGTCACGACCCCTGACCCGGTGACCGCAACCTCCGTCGGCAGCCAGCTGTGGCTTGATGACGTAAACCTATCGTATTAGCCAGATAACCGACCCACTCTCTCTTCGATAACCAAAGATAATAAACCAAGTAAACTCAGACCAAACTCAATAACACTCTAACCAAATGCGACCACTCATCTCAATGCGCCGTATGGTGAAAACCGGCCTTATAGGCTTAGCCCTCATGGGGTCAATGCTGGCCGTGCCCCATGACGCACAGGCGCAGCAGCAGTTCAAGCGCGGACTTGAGACCATTACCTTCCTTCCCAAAGGCCAATGGATAGGGGGTGTGAATGTCAACTACTCCCAAAGCAGCCAGAGCAACTATCAGTTTCTCATACTGGAGAATATCAAAGGCGACACCTACTCCTTCAAGTTGAGCCCCATGTTGCTCTACGCCTTCAAGAACAATCTTGCCATAGGCGGACGATTCGCCTACCAGCGTCAGAAGGCCGAGGTGACGGGAGCCGACTTCATCCTCGACTCGGAGACTTCTTACAATGTCGACCATCTCTATGCCATCAGTCAGGACTATATAGGTACTGTCGCTTTCCGCAATTACATATCGCTGGGACAGAGTACACGTTTCGGATTCTTCGACGAAGTGCAGCTGCAGCTCGGAGGAGGCCAAAGCAAGATAGTCAACGGCAGCGGCGAAGACCTCACCGGAACATACGCACGCAACTTTGACATAAATATCGGCCTCACACCCGGATTCATCATGTTTCTCAACAATTACTCGGCCATAGAGGTAAGCGTTGGCGTGCTTGGATTCGGTTACAACCATTCCCACGCCGTCACTGACCGCGTGCATGTGTCAAAGACTGACAGCAAGCGAGCTAATTTTAAAGTCAATCTGTTTTCCATCTCCTTTGGAGTGGCCTTTTATATCTAAACCGGCATGAAACTCAACAGACTTCTAACGGCAATAATATGCGGAGCGGCCCTCATGAGCCTCTGCCCGGCCAAAGCCGAGCAGTCAGATGCTCCGATGATACGCAAAGTTCAGGCCACTCCTGATATGTCGCAATTCGCCACACTCCCCTATGGCGACAAATCGCTGATGGATGAAAAAGTGATAGTGGGCAACGACACCGTAAGCATGATAATACCGCAGCGCAATTTCGGGCGCTACGACCGCGGACTGTATAACTTCCTGTTCATTCCCAAAGGGCAATGGGCGTTCGGACTGCAGGCCTCGTACGGTGAATTCAGCAGCAAGGACCTTCAGCTGCTGTCGGTCATCAAGGACTTCAATTTCAAAGGCAAACAGTTTTCGATCAAACCCTCGGTATCGTACTTCATACGCAACAATCAGGCGTTGGGTATACGGTTCAACTACACCCGAGGCGAGGCTGACCTGAGCGGAGTGAAAATAGACTTTGACGATGACATCAATTTCTCGCTCAAGGATGTAAGCTACTACTCCAATCATTACTCGCTCGGAGTGTTCTACCGCAACTATGTGGGCCTAAGCACACTTAAGCGCTTCGCGGTGTTCAACGACGTTGACCTGTCGTTCGGCAGCGGCTCATCACGCTTTCAGCGCAGCTACGACGGCCTGCTCCACGACACGCATACCACAGTGACGGAGTGCTCACTTAATTTCAGTCCCGGTGTGTGCATGTTTATCATGGACAACGTAAGTTTCAACATCTCTTTCGGCGTCTTCGGCCTGCGTCTGCGCAACGAGAAGCAACGCACCTACCGCGAGGTGGAGGGTCAGGAGTATCCCGATGTTGATACCGGCTCACGATTCAGCAGCGGTGCAAACTTCAAATTCAATCTGTTTAACATCAACTTTGGCTTAGGTGTACACATTTAATATTTTCAGAAAAACGCGTACCGCCGCCTCAGCCGCTGTGGTCGCCATAGCACTCTCAATGCTGACTCTCGCGGGGTGCATACACAATGATATCCCCTACCCCCGTATTCATGCCAATATCCTCACATTTGAAGTTGAGGGACAGACAAGAGCCTCGGCCATCGACTCGACCAACAGAGTGGTGACCGTATATCTCGGCGAGGATGTTGA
>CAZNBC010000036.1:0-9569 GCA_964571125.1 uncultured Bacteroides sp. | reverse complement strand
CGGGCGGACTTGTTACCGAACTGATTGAGGAGGTAGAATGCCTCACGGACTCCAAACCGGCCAAGGTTTTTATCGGTATCGGCACCAACGACCTTACCTCGGGGCGGTCTCCTGAGCAAGTGGCCGCGGATACCCGCACCCTCATCCGTCGTATACAGATCGCTTCTCCCGCGACGGAAATCAATGTGCAGAGCATCCTTCCGCGTTCAGGCGATGTATGGACTAAGGTCCTCAAGACCATCCCTCTGGTGCAAAGCGTATGTGAAGAGATGGGGGTTAACTTCATTGACCTGACCGATACGATGATGGGAGTCAGGACGATGACCGGAAACAATGCGGCCACTACATGGGCGCCTGACGGACTTCACCCCTCGGGTCGTGGTTACCGGGCCTGGTGCGAATTTATCAAGGACCGTGTCAACGGTGTATGCTCCTATTCACCCGGCGAGTACCATTCCGAACTGACCACACTCACCAATCCCAGCCGTATCAGTCAGTTCTCTCTGCTCCCTGTTGACTCAAAGGACATACTTTTCGTAGGTGACGAAATGGTTGAGAACGGCGAGTGGAATGAGCTTCTCGGCCTTCCTCAAATCAAGAAACGCTCCAACGGATACGGTCACGGCGGTATCAGCCTGCTTGGCACAAACGGTGCCCGTGACCTTATCAAGGTGTCGCTGACTACAGACCCCTCTACACAGAAAGCGCCTGCCAAGATCTTTATCTACTGCGGTGTGAACGAACTCGCGGCCTATACTTATTACACCACTTATAAGAATAATTATCAGACTCTTATCAACTACATCCATCAGGTAGCTCCTTCAACGCAAATCTATGTGGTGTCAATGCTGAGCGTAAACTCCGATTACTATGCCCAGCAGTATAATAACGCCCTGAAGCAGATAGCAGATGCAGATGATAAGGTGACCTACGTAGACATCTACACCGAGATGAAGGCGAATGCCGCCAACTCTATGCAGGGCAACTATGTCAATGGTCGCGGCTACGTGCGCATAGCCAATCTTCTTGCTCCCTATCTCGTGGAAGACGGTGCCAAGCCCGTAAGTCTTGACGAATTCGAGGCATACTATGCCAACCGTCTTAACCGCAAAGAGATAGGTGTGGTCTACAATAAGCTTTACCCGCTTCTGACCGATTCTTCACTCTTTGGCGACAGATTCGGACAGTACCCCGCTTCCTATCGTGAAAGCATACAGCAGGCTGCCAAGGCTATCGAAGATGCCATAGCCCGAGGCACGGTGACTACCGCTGAGAAAGAGGCCCTGATTCAGCAGGCCGAACAGGCTTTAGGTTCAATAAATCTCCCTACCGGTTTCGATGGCCGCTACTATCGTCTGACTGCTATACGCGGCAATAGCTCCGTGACCGTCCTGAATGACGTTATCAACGGCCTTTCCAATGCCGACCCCGCAACGACCAACGGCTCAAATGTATGGCGCTTCGAAAAACGCGCCGACGGAACTGTTGACATCATCTCTCTTTCAGGTAAGTATATAGTACCTAACTCCGGAAGCACCAGTACCAGTATCAGCGTGAGTAATTCACAACCCGCCGCAGGATGGAAATTTGCCATAAGCGAAGCCATGGCAGGTACGGTCGTTATATATAGCGAACAGGGCACTACCCGTAGTCAGCTTAATCAGCAGAGTGGCGGATCAAACATTTGGAACTGGTATGGCAACTCCTTCCCCAATCTTGAGGATGAAGGCTGCGCCTTCTATATAAAGGAGTTCACCGGCGAATTTAAAGCTTCGTCCGCAGCTGACGAGAATCCGTTGACAGGATGGTATCTCATCGAAGGTGCGACGGGATTGGAGAATCTCGGCACTGCCAACCGTATGGCCAATGTTGACTCAGAGTGGCGCCAGAACGCTACAAATTCCTACGCCTTAAAATATTGTGCTTACGATGAAGCACGTCCCGCACGCCACTTTATCCACGTGACAGTCAAGGAGGACGGCCTATGGTACTTCACATCAGCCAACGGCCACGGCGTGCAGGAAAACGCCACTTCGACACGTGCCTCAATCCCCTCCAACACCGTCAGCATGACCGAAGACGGTGATCTCCGGCAAATCGGCAAGTGGACCTACTATAACGGAACCGATGCCTCGTGGCATGAATTCCCAATCGTCGGTAAATCATCCTCTTCCAATGTGTACCACAAGGTTGCCAAGGTAGACGATAGCGTACTTGCCGACTATGACATCTGGACAGTAGAGATAATAGGCATTCCGGCCTCAGAGGTTATCAACGACCTTAAGATGACCCTTGACATACCCGGCAACAAGGGTGTCACGACCGTATATAACGGTGGCACATACTTTCTGACAAAAGGAACTTCGGTCTCGACCTCTGACCTGACATTCAGCGGCAACGTGTCTTCACAGGCAAAAACCACCCCTGACCTTACAATAGATCCCGTAGCCCGCAAAATCGTAGCCGACTTCTCCGGGGCTACGTCCGGTAAGGGTAAAGGCAAATGGTATTCTATCAGCCTGCATTCTTTTGCATCCGGAACCAATGCCTCGCTTCCCACATGGGTCAGCACATCCGTCAATAGCGCCACGAATATCCTTCAAGCCGCCGACAGGGAATATGTACAGTTGCTCAACGGCACTAACAACTACTATGGCGTAGGCATCCACTCCGCTCCCGAAGCTGACAACGCTGCACGCGCTTATTTCTATGTGGTTGAGGAAGAAACCGCTAACGGTGTCAACATGACACTCAGAACCATCAACGGCCACTATATTCTTGACAATGGTTGCGCCACACTCACTCCCACCACCCTTGAGTTCCTGCGCCATACATCCGAGGCAGATGTCTACCGCTCCACATGGTGTATCTGGAAGAATAACAACATCGGTTCACCTACCGACCTCATAGGAAAATTTTCCGGTAACTATTGCAACTTCAAATTCGAGGCCGCCGACATTACCCCATATGATATCTATCAGGTAGAAATCAAAGGACGTGAAGTGGCCTCCTCAGTTGCCTCAGACCTTGCCGTGACTCTTTCAGGTGTTAACTCCTATGGATTGCCTACAGTCTACAATAACGGATTCTTCTTCGTTGACAAGGGCACGACCATTACTCCCGACATGATCAGTGCCGATGTAAAACCTGTGAGCGTGAAAGTAACTCCCGGAAAGATTCTCGTAAGTTATGATGAAAACGATGCACCCAAAGTGACCGAAATCCGTCTTTCACAGACAGAAGCCACCCTCACAGTAGATGACGAACTGCTCCTGACCGTATCGGGAACTCCCGAGGATGCATCGCTCGGCATGGTATTGTTCAGCTCTTCCGATCCTGATGTGGCCACCGTGTCACTTGGTGGTCTTGTCAAAGCCATATCTGCCGGCACTGTTGAGATTACGGCTACCTGTGGTAAACTTACGGCCACATGCATCCTTACCGTAGAGTCTCCCGTAAGTATCGTCACCACCTTCCCCATGGATGACAACAATGGTATTGACCTACCCCTTACGGAAGAAATCATTGATGAGGCCATCAGAAACGGCAACGTATATAACTTCATGGGACACCGCGTTTCATCCCGTCCCGCTCCGGGCATCTACATCATCAACGGCAAGAAAATCCTTCTGAAGTAACAGGGCTTACCCCCTCGCAAAAAGCACACAGAATCCGCATCCTCCTTTTCTTCTGAGTCTTCTGAGTTTCTCCCCCGCGGAACGCCGAAGGTGCTCCGCGGGGGAAGCATTGCAACCGTATTCTGGCCGATTAGTTACGACAAAAAGAGTTTCCCTTAATTGAATCGCGACAAATGACGGCTATTAAGCCGGTAATCGCGCCATCTTGTCGCGATAACTCAATGTTTTTCACTATTCTTGTCGCGATAACTCCCGCCCCATGACTTCCGAAATCGAAAAAAAAACTTGAATTGCTTGCTGCCTTTTATCTCATTCATTTTAGATCAAGAGATTTAAGAAATGTTTCAGATGAAAGTTTCTAATACGAACGAGGCCGTGCGTCAGTGACGCACGGCCTCGTTGTTGAGAGGGGATGGGGATTAGCGGATGAAGACTTTGCGGCCGTCGATGATGTAGAAGCCGGGGGCGGGAGTGCCGGTGATGCGGCGGCCCAGGAGGTCGTAGATGCCCTTGGGCGCGGCGGTCTCATCGGTTCCGATTACGTCAATCGCATCGTAGGGAGGATCAACCTCTGCGGCTACGACATCCAGGGGAATGTCTATTGCCTGGCCTTCATAGATGTCGGTGGCGTTGGGGCCGGAGAGGGTCTTCCATGCGTTCTGATAGATGACACGGATGCGGCCAATGCCGGGCTTGACGTCGGAAGGTACGTTAAATTCCTGATTGATATCCATTACGGTAGCATAGTTGGCCGGAGTGCTTCCGCCGCTGAAGCTGTCGCCGTACTGGGCTTCGAGGGTAAACGTAGCGTCGCCGTCGAAGTCGGAGTAGATGTAGGCCTGATTGTAGCGGAGGTCCTGACGCACTACTGACGTGTTGCCGAGATTGTTGGCAAGCAGACGGAGGGTGAAGGTCATGCCGGGCTCTACCTCAAGCTCCTTATCCATGCAGGTGTAAACCGATTCGGGGCAGCTGTCCCATTCGTGGGAAATGTCAGTTTTGGCACCCGAGGTAGAAACCTGCTTGACGTAAGCCTGTCGCTGAGAGTGCATGCTTCCGCCGGGAATCAGGTAGGTGGGGTTGGGGTCGTGGTCAAGCACTTCGATAGGTATGTCGTAGGCCACACCCTCATAGATATTGGTGGCATTGGGGCCTGAGAGTGCCACCCATGCGTTCTGATAGATGATACGTATGCGGGCACTGCCATTTGTAGCGTCGGCGGGTATCGAAATGCTCTGGTCGATGTTCATCACCGTAGAGTAGTTGGCGCCGATATTCTCCTTGGGGTTGAATTCACCATATTTGGCTATCTCGGCAAACTCGCCCGAGCCGTAGGCGTCAAGGTAGATGTAAGCCTGATTGTAGCGGAGGTCCTGGCGCACGACAGTGGCGTCGCCGAGGTTATTGGCGCGCAGCGACAGGGTGAACGTGGTGCCGCGTATCACCTTGGGTGAATTCTCATCGAGGAGCGAATAGACTCCGTCGGGCTTTGACGAGCGGTTGTAGTCCATATCCTCGTATGCACCCTCGGTGAAGATGCGGCTGAGGTAGGCCTGACCATCGCCGTGCATGCTGCCTCTCGGAATCTCATACTCCACAGCCACGGCGGGACGGGCTACCGTAACGAAGAAATCGTACACGCGGCCCGAGGTCACGGGGCCGTCGGCGGCGGGAGTGGCGGTGTCAAAAACAAGGCGAGCGCGGAAGGTGCCTGAGGTCACGCCGGCGGGTACCGAGATGGCCCACTCACGGTCGCCCTTGGCCGCTACCTTCTCATCGTCGGCAAACGCATAATCGCGGTCGAAGTCAATCCAGAGCGAAGCCTTGGCCGAGGAGCCTGTATATGTGGCCTTAAGGGGCACGTCGGGCGATGAGTGCGGCAGTTCGATGACCTCATCGTTGAGGAGGCTGTAAAGATTTTCAGGAGCCTCGGTAGCCTCATATTCGATGTTTTCGCCCTCGCCGGTAGAAACGAGCGAAGTCATGTAGTCGGAGGAAGCCTTGCCGGTGGGCACGCTGTAGCCGGCGCCTTCGGTAATCAGCGGGGTGAAGCGCAGGCGGTTGGTGTACGGGCCGCCGCTGGGCACATAGTACTTGTTTACCACGCCGGGGCCGCAGGAACCGTTGCCGAGGCCTCTCTGCGCATGGTCAAAGTCAAGGATAATCTCCTCGCGGGGAGTGAGCTGGAAGTCGTGACTCACCTTGATGAAGTCAGCCTCGTTGTTGTGGAGGGCCGAGAAGTTGACCTGTCCCTCGGTCTCTACGAGGAGGCCGAATCCGTCGGGAGCGGTGAGACGCAGATAGCGGAGGTCCTGTCGGTAGCCCATCGTCTGAGGACGTATGAACTGCTCGTGCATCTCGTTCACGGTAGTCTCATAGAGGGCGGCGTGTGAGCCGTTCTTACGGTCGGCGAAGTTCGACCAAGGACCGAGAGCGAAATACTCTACATTTTCCAGACCGGGGATGAGCGACATCGTCAGACCCAGGCGCATGAGGTTGGTGGTGTTGGTATTGTAGGTCGTGGTCAGGTCGATGATGCCGTCGGAGTAGACGGTATAGGTAGTGGTGTACGAACCCATCGACGGGCAGCTGTAGGTGGTGGCGATAGATACCGCGCCGGCGCCCGAGGCATTGCCCGAACCATAGGTGACGGTGGGGGTGGTGTTGGTGAACGAATATTGGGTGAGGCTCGTGGGGGGAATACCCGAATAGGGAGCGTCGTTCTCAATCCAGCGGTTGCCGTTGAAGGTGGGGCCGTTGCCGTTGTAGAGCATCTCGTTGCCCTTATAGTTCATCGACACGAGCTGGCCCTTGTCGTTGAAGCCGATGGAGAATCCGGCGCCGTCAATCTGCAGAGGACTGGTGGAGGTGACAACCATATTGTTGGCCATGCCGGTCTTGGCGGGGAGCGAAGGACGTGAGTTGAGCGCGAACTGCTGATAAGCCACCTCATGGCCTGCCTCGGCCCAGTCGGAAGCGTTCTTGGTCACGAAGCGCACGTTGAGGAGATATTCGGCATCTGACGAAGTGGTGGTCTTGTAGGGAATGGTGAGAGTGCCCGTGCCCTCGGAAGCCACATTGAAGTTGGTGATGACGCCTGATTCAACGTCCTCGCCGTTGCGGCTTACCGACCAAGCCACATTGAAGCCCGAGAGGTCGATGAAGTCATAGGTATTGTTGACAGTCAGGGTCTTGGCCGAAGCGTTGAAGTCTGACATCCTGATCCAGCGGTAGACGTGCTTCACTTCCTGAAGTTTGGCGGTAGGCTCGCGGTCGGGGCCTACGATACCGTTAGAGCAGAAATTGCCCTGATGGGGACCCGAGAAGTCGTAGCCGGTGTAGAAGCCCTTCATGTTGCCGGCGGCAATTTCCTGGGGATGATAGATAGCCTGGTCAACCCAGTCCCAGATACATCCGCCGATGGTGCGCTTACTGGTTTCGATGATGTCCCAGTAATCCTGAAGGTTACCGATGGCCTGACCCATGGCGTGGGCATATTCGCAGAGGAAGTGCGGACGGGTCTCCGAGCGGTTGTCGTGGTTCTGAAGTGTAGCCAGCGAGGGATACATCTTGGAGGTCATGTCGGTGTAGCGCCATGTGTCGCCGTCGATACCCTCGTAGTGGATGATACGGGAGTCAAGTGCACGTACGGCGTCGTAGCAGTTTCTGAAATTGGAGTTGTCACCGCTCTCGTTGCCGAGCGACCAGAATATTACACTGGGGTGGTTGCGGTCGCGGAGCACCATGCGCTCCTCGCGGTCAACCATCGCGGGAATCCATGTCGAGTTGCTGCTTATCGAAGTCATGGCGTGACACTCCACGTCGGCCTCGTCCATCACGTAGATACCGAAGTGGTCAGCCATGGCATACATCTTGGGCTGCTTGGGGTAGTGGCTCGTGCGCAGGGTGTTGATGTTGTACTGCTTGAACATCTTGACATCCTTAAGCAGAGTCTCCATATCCACGGCGCGTCCGTAGAGCGGGTGAGTGTCGTGGTGGTTAGTGCCCTTGAAATATACCTTGCGGCCGTTGATGTTTACGAACTTGTTGGCGATTTCCACATGGCGGAAACCGTATTTGGTCGAGAAAGCCTCGGTCTGATTGCCGTTGGCATCCTCGAGCCACACTACCACGGTGTAGAGTGTGGGCACCTCGGATGACCAGAGGTTGAGGCCCGAGAGATCGGCCGAGAAGGTCAGCTTCTTTGACGACCCTGCGGCAAGGCCCGAGAGAGACTGCGCGGGGAAGGTGTGCTTGACGGCACCCGAGGGGTCGAGCAGCTGCACGTGAGCCGTGCCATTGCTTACGGCCGCGGAGCGGTTGTCAATGTCGAGAGCGACGTTGAGTTTGCCCGAGGTGTAGTTCGACGAGGAGTTCAGCTCGGAGGTGATGTAGTGGTCGCGCACGAAAGTCTTGGGCACTGCGGTCAGAGTCACGTCGCGGTAGATACCGCTCATGCGCCACATATCCTGGTCTTCGAGATATGAACCGTCGCACCAGCGGAATACCTGTACGGCAAGAGTGTTCGAACCCTGACGTGCGGCGGCGGTGATGTCGAACTCATGGTCGGTGTTGGCGGCCTGAGTGTAGCCCACGAACTGGCCGTTGACCCATACATAGGCCGCGGAGTAGATACCCTCGAAATTGAGAAGCAGCTGATGGCCGTTCCATGCGGCGGGAACGTCAAACTTGGTCACATACGAGCCTACGGGATTCACGCCGTAGTCGGAATAGCCCGAATGGCGCTGAATGTAGGGGGGATTCTTGGCGAAGGGATAGTCGACGTTGACATACAGCGGCTGGTCATAACCGTGCATCTCCCAGTTGGAGGGAACGCTTATGCGGTCCCAGCCCGAAACGTCAAAACCCTCCTTGTAGAAGTCGGTGGGACGCTTCGAGGGCTCGTCGACGAAGAAGAAACTCCACTCGCCGTTAAGCAGTTTGACACGCGAGGAATTTGTGGCTACCCAGGGCGTAGCGAAGAAAGAGGCGTCGGCCTTCATTTCCGTAGTGGTAGCGTAAGGGGTCTGGGTAGCGTGCGCTACCTCCTTGTTTACGCCAAAGACCGTCTGATTTTCCCAGTAGTCGCCCCACGTAGTCTGTGCGGCGAAGGAATTGACGGCGGCTAAAAGCCCCAGAGCCACTAACGGTTTTCTAAAAAACGATGGCATAGAAATGTTGGTAATTATAAATGGTTTATTGATTAAGTCGTTAATAAACAGCAAATATACAAAATATTCTCATTACACACGGAATTATTTTTTGTTGTTCGCACGGTGGTAAGTATATTTGTGGCAGCAACCTCCGCATACGTATGCTCACGGGAGGGCGCCACGCCCGTATTGCCCGACGGAGAAAAATTAGTAACTTTGCGGCAAAATCCCCCGAAGGGATATCGTCAGAGATGAAAGAAACTATCCTCACCTGTATTGCCTTACTGCTCATGGCGGTGCCGTCGGTGGCCTTTGCCGCCGGGCCTGACAATATCGTGGCCCACATCGAAGCCACGTCAGCTAACCGTGTGATACAGTCGGCGGCTCTCGGCGCGCTGTTGCAACCGTCCAATACCGTAACCGTAGCCACGCCCGATACCGACCGTGATCTCACCGAAGAGAGCGCCGAGGAGGCGCGTCAGGACCGGGAACAACCCGCCACGTCGTCACGCAGGATTACGGGCTACAGAGTGCAGGTGTTTTCTGACAACAATGCCCGCACGGCCAAGAATGAGGCACGGTCAAAGTCGCGCAACATCTCGGCGCGCTTCCCTCAGTATCGCACCTACGTGATGTACAATTCGCCCTACTGGCGCCTGAAAGTGGGCGACTTCCGCACACAGGCCGAGGCCGACGAGGCTGCCGAGCAGCTGCGCAGGGCTTTCCCGGCCTACAGCAAGGAAATAAGAGTGGTACGCGATAAAATAAGCGTCAATTA
>CAZNBC010000035.1:0-9790 GCA_964571125.1 uncultured Bacteroides sp. | reverse complement strand
CGACTTCATTGCCGAAGGCGTAGACCAGACGCGCGGCTGGTTCTTCACCCTTCACGCCATTTCAGGCATGGTGAAGAATTCCGTGGCCTACAAAGCCGTGATTTCCAACGGCCTGGTACTCGACAAGTTCGGCAACAAGATGAGCAAGCGCCTGGGCAATGCCGTAGATCCCTTCGTGACCATCGAGGCTTATGGCTCCGACCCCTTGCGCTGGTACATGATCAGCAACTCCGCTCCGTGGGACAACCTGAAATTCGACGAAGAGGGCATACGCGAAGTGTCGCGCAAATTCTTCGGCACCCTCTTCAACACATATAACTTTCTGGCCCGCTATGCCAACGTCGACGGCTTCGATCCCGCCACCGCACCCGAAGTGCCGGTGAGCGAGCGTCCGGAAATCGACCGCTGGATCATCTCGCTCCTCAACACTCTGGTGAGCGACGTGCAGGCCGCGCTCGATGACTATGAGCCGACCGTGGCTGCCCGCGCCATCTCCGACTTCGTGCAGGACAACCTGAGCAATTGGTACGTGCGTCTGAACCGTTCACGCTTCTGGGCCAAGGATATGGACACCGACAAGGTGGCCGCCTACCGCACTCTCTACGAATGCCTGTCGACCGTGGCACTGCTCATGGCCCCGATCGCACCCTTCTATGCCGATCGCCTCTGGACCGACCTGCACCACGATGCCGAATCAGTACATCTGGAGCGTCAGCCCGAAGCCGATTCCGCGCTGATCGACAAAGCTCTCGAAGCGCGCATGGCCATAGCCCAGCAGATCACCTCGCTCGTGCTCGCCCTGCGCCGCAAGGCCGCCCTCAAGGTGCGCCAGCCGCTGAGCAAGATCATGCTCCCGCTCGTCGACGAAGCCCAGCGCGCCGTGATCGAGCCGATCGTGCCGCTGGTGCTCAGCGAGGTCAATGTCAAGGAGATGCAGCTGCTCGATCCCTCCGAAACGGTGCTCGTCAAACGCGTGAAGCCCGACTTCAAGAAGCTCGGTCCCGTGTTCGGCAAGCAGATGAAGCAGGTGGCAGCCGCCATTCAGGCCATGGATCAGGCCGGCATCGCCGCCCTGGAGCGCAACGGATCCATAGCGCTGACGCTGGCCGACGGATCTGAAGTGACCGTGACGGCCGACACCGTCGACATCTTCTCCGAAGACATTCCCGGCTGGCTCGTGGCCAATGAAGGCACCCTCACCGTGGCGCTCGATGTGACCGTCACTCCGGAACTGCGCCGCGAGGGAATGGCCCGCGAACTCGTCAACCGCATACAGAACATACGCAAGGGACGCGACTACAGGATCACCGACCGCATCAGCGTGACGCTGGCTCCCGTGCCCGAGGTGGTCGACGCGCTCAATGAATATTCCGACTATGTGGCCGGACAGGTGCTTGCCGATGCCATAGTGTTTGACCCGGCCACTCCCGAGTCTGACGATACTCTCGACATCGACGGACTCCGCGTGCCCATCATCGTGACCCGCAACTAAACCAACAGGAATCAAGATCAATGACCGAAAAGACCCGCTATACCGACGAAGAGCTGCAGGAATTCAAAGCGCTCATACTGGCCAAACTGGCCAAGGCGCAAAAGGAATTCGAAGAGCTTCGCGCCAACCTGATCGGCATGGACGGCAACGACACTGCCGACACGTCGCCCACGTTTAAAGTGCTTGAAGAAGGGGCCAATACCCTCGGCAAGGAGGAGGCAAGCCGCCTGTGCGAGCGCCAGCGCAAATTCATCGGCCATCTGCAGGCCGCTCTGGTGCGTATCGAAAACGGCACTTACGGCATCTGCCGGCAGACGGGCCGGCTCATACCCAAGGAGCGCCTTATGGCAGTGCCTCATGCCACCCTCTGCATCGACGCCAAGCAATGATGAAGCAGCATAAAGGAGCGCTGGCCCTCGTCCTGATCATTCTGGTGATAGCCATAGACCAGATAGTCAAGGTCTACGTCAAGACCCACTTCTATCTGGGCGAAGACGTGGAAGTGTTCTCATGGTTCCACATCTACTTCGTGCAGAATCCCGGCATGGCCTTCGGGTGGGAGATGGGCAGCAAGCTCGCGCTCACGCTCTTCCGCATCGCTGCCATCGCCGCCGGCATCTACTATCTCGTGAAGCTCCGCAAGAGCGACAGGGAGCCGGCAGGCTACGTGGCCTGCGTGGCTCTGGTCGTGGCCGGAGCCATCGGCAATGTGATCGACTGCCTGCTTTATGGACTGATATTCAATAACCCCATGCCTCCGGCCGTGGCCACACTATTTCCTGCCGGCGGGGGCTATGCACCGGCCCTTCACGGCATGGTGGTGGATATGCTCTACTTCCCGCTCTGTTCATGGGACTGGCCCGAATGGCTTCCCTGGATCGGAGGCGAACACTTCGTGTTTTTCCACCCGGTGTTCAACATTGCCGACGCAGCCATCTCAGTGGGCATAATCGCGCTGATACTCTTCTACTCCCGCCACTTCACATCGACCAATAAACCTGACTGATGCGATCCACCACCACCCGGATAATCGGTGTCATATTGACTCTTGCGGCCGTTGGCGGCTGCAAGGGAGTGCCCGACGGCGTGCTCTCCGAGCGCAAGCTGGCCGAGGTGATGGTCGACCTCCAGTTTGCCGAAGCGATGGTCAACGAGCAGTTGCGCATATCGTTTGCCGACGATTCAGCCAAGAGCCTGCTGCTTCAGTCGGTGCTTGACCGCCACGGCATCACCCAGGCGGACTATGATTCCACCCTCCGCTGGTATGGTCACAACATGGTGCGCTATGTCGATGCCTGCGAGCTGGCCGACTCCATGATCGCCGACTCTCTCCGCGCCATTGACCGGCGCATAGAGCTGGCACGCAGCCGCCGTGGCGGAGGTGCCGACACGGTCGACGTGTGGCCCCATATGCCCTCTCACCTGTTCAGCTCCACACTGTCATCAGACTATCTTGCATTTTCCATGGAGCGTGACACTTCGTGGCGCAAGGGCGACATGTTTATCTGGGAGATGGAGCCGGTCAACAACCGCACTCCCCTGCAGGTGAAGATGATGGTGGACTATGCCGACGCCCGCTCCACCACCGAGATACTCGAGTCGGCCATGACCTCCTCGCAAGATAAGCTCACCATGACGTTCCAGCTTGACAGCAACAAAGTGGCCCGGCGCGTCTATGGCTACGTCTATCTGCCTGCCGCTGACGGCGAATTCGCCTATCTCAACAACATCAGCCTGAAGCGCACGCGGCTCGACAGCGAGGACTACTACCGCTCGCGCCGCCTCATGCGCCCGTTTTTCAGCGCCCGCCGCTATGTCGGCGAACCGTCGTCCACACTATGAGCCGCCACGTATTGCCCGGATATATCGAGCCTGACGGCCGCGTCGTGGCCCGTCCCGTCATAGTCGATCTTGACGATAGCGGCCGCGTCATCTCCCACTTCCTGCTGACCGGCCACGAACCCCCCTTCACCACTCCCCTCCCCTCCCTGCTCCGCCTCCCCGACCTCACCCTGACATAATCTCCCCACCGATGGCATGATGGCGCGCCGGAGGTGCGCCGATTAGATGGTAGCCGGGTACACCGGCAGGTGTGCCCGGATGTGTGGGTTCCGCCCAAACATCGCGCGCCGGAGGTGCGCCGATTCCCGTGTTGGCAAATGTGACGGGCCGGGAGTCGGCGCACTTTCAGCGCGCCATATGCCGCCACAAAAAAATATTGGATTTTGGTGGTATGAAAGAAAAATTTTGTAACTTTGCGGCGCAGACTGTTTGCAGAATCCCAGGTTGGGCTTTGTGGGCGGGACTGTGACATATTGTTAATAGCGTTTACTTGACGCTCTTTCTTGACGTATCGAAATCTGGAAAATTTCTAACGAGATCAAGATTGAAGCAGACAGTAGATGCCCTGTGGATTGTATCTGCACAATCGGGAATGCGCGCAAGCGCATATCCTGACATTGTCTATACATCTGCGTGAGGGTTCTGCATGTTTGCTCGTTCTATCTCAACGGCATTCCAGAGCCTCGATACGTGGGACGAGCAAGAGTATGGTTCTCACGCTTTTTTTGTACAGTTTTCACAACAATGGCCGTCATCAGAGAATCGTGACCGTGACCATGTTTTGAACTGCTGTATGCTCCGACTTCACCGCGTAGCCTGTAGTCTGCGATTGCCCCGGGTACTCGTTACCCTTTTAGCTCTGATCCATCCCTGTCCGCCGCAAACTGCGGCGCGTGACGTGGCCGTCCATACCAATCTGTTGTATTGGGCCTCGATGACTCCCAATCTCGGTGC
This sequence comes from uncultured Bacteroides sp., assembly GCA_964571125.1. Lineage (GTDB taxonomy): Bacteria > Bacteroidota > Bacteroidia > Bacteroidales > Muribaculaceae > Paramuribaculum. The sequence goes on along the minus strand of CAZNBC010000035.1, from coordinate 5,502 downwards.
CGAGCTTGGCCTCGGGTGCCATGCCTCGATCAGCGCTACCTTTGGCTACAACGCCTTCAACTTTCCGAACCACAAGACAGCCAAAGGCTTCGATGCCAATCCCAAACTCCACCACTGGCTGACTTTCGCCGAGGGGCGCTATTGGCTGCGCCACAGCTTTGACGGCCTCTACTTCGGCCTCCATGCCCTCGGTGGCCAATATAATGCCGGAGGAGTCCGTTTGCTGCCCTTCCTCAAGAACTCCCACTACGAAGGCTGGGGCGCCGGCCTCGGTATTGGTGTCGGCTACCGCATGAGCCTCGGCCACAATTGGGCTGTAGAGGCCTCGGCCGGCGGCGGCATGATGCACCTTCATTACACCAAATACGAATGTGGCAGCTGCGGACACCGACTCTATACCCGCACCCGCAACACCCCTGCTCTCACCAAGGCGTCCATCTCCATCTCTTACCGTTTTTCAACCTCGCCCAAGCACATCGTTTCTGTGGCTGACGATGACATTTTTATATCTCCGTCTCACGAAGTTCAAGCTCAGGTATTTCTCTCAGACACCACCGTCATCCCTGTTATTGCTCCAACTCCGGCTACTACTCAAGCAATCTCCTCGGCTGAAGATAGACGCGTTGCCAAAGCTGACACCGCCCTCTTCATCATTCGTTACCCCGTTGACCGCGCCGACTACCGGCCCGAATTCGCCGATAATCGCGCCGAGTTACTCAGGCTCCATGCCACACTCGACTCAATCGTTGCCTCCGGCAACTCGGTGACCCATATATGCATCACAGGCTATGCGTCGCCCGAATACGAAGCCGACCACAACCTCAGGCTCTCAGAGGCTCGTGCCCGTTCGGCGGCCGGTGCCGTCGTGGCCGACGGGCTGCCAGTCGGTGCGCCCATAACCCTCAACGCCCGCGGAGCCGACTGGGAAGGCCTTTCGCGTGCCGTCCCCGGCCTGAATGTAGCCACTGACACAAGAGGGTTGCTTCACAAGCGCGACAGTAAGCTATCAAAAGCCTTACCGCAGCTGCGTCGCGCCGAAATCGAGATCATTTACACCGTCCACTGACCTTCACTGTCGCCAATATGTCACGACCAATAGCATCACCTCACACCCTGCGTCATCTGTCCGGCTATCGCCTGCTGATATCAGCGGCAGTCTCGTGGATGCTATGCAGCTGCACCCTAGCCGACCCTCGCGACATGTGCTGTCCCGATATATGCGCAATGACCTACACCTACCGCCCCTACGGCACCGAGGCCTTCACAGACTATATCGGCTCGCTGCGTCATCTGCTCATCGGTGCCGACGGCCGTTTCATCAGCGAGCTTCCCCCGGGCGACAACCTGCAGTACCAGATTCTCGAACTACCCGAGGGCGTCTATACAATGATCACAATAGGCAACTACGGACAATCAACAAGCCTCAACCACGAGACAGCCCCTAATGTTTCAGACCTTACACTGAACTGTGTCGCAGACGAGGCCGACGAACTATACTGGGGCGTGAGCCGCTTCGCCATCGACAATACCGGCCGTGGCACCTCTCTCGACGGCAGGGATTCATCATCTCCGCGGACAACCCTCGTCACTCACATGAACAACATCCACTGCCACCTGACCCTGCACGTCGAGTGGTACAACATGCCGCCCTACATCGGGACTTATGACATGGAGCTATCCGGCGTCCCTACGGGTTATTCGCTTCACCCCGACAATGCCACGACTGCCGACGGCTTCCTCGTGCCTGTCCACAACTCCACCGCCGGCCACTCCAAGCGCGTTCCGCTCGAAGGACTTGCCCTCGACGCCACCTTTACCACCTTGCGCTATACTGACGAGGCCATTCCGACCCTCCGCCTGTCGTTCAGCGGCACACAGGTCGGGCCAGACATCGACCTGGGACGGGCATTCCTCACCTGGGGCTGGCACCCCTACGAGATACACCTCCAGAACAACAAAGTCAACATCGTCATCTACGGCAACGGCACCGCCGAACTTTCGCCGATGATCGAGGGAGAGGTCAGCGACTGGATCGACGGAGGCACATTCAGCTAACAATCAATTATTTTAAACCACAATCAAACAATTAATAACTCAAATTACCAACTTTTATTAATTTCTAAAAACAATCAAGATGAAAAGCAGTCTTCTGTATCCGTCCGCTCTCGCAGCGGCACTACTGTTAGCTTCCTGCGACCAGGAAAACGCGATCCTGCCTGTTGCCGAAGAAAGCGACAACACGGTTACCTTCACACTCCGCACACCGGCGGCCGACAACGTGATCTACAGCCGTGCCCTCCACGACGAGGCCGAGTTCGCCATCAACTCGCTGACCCTCTATGAGTACGAACTGACCGACGGAGGCTCTGTGCTCACACGCATCATGAAGAAGAACGGCACAGGCAACAACAACCTCGACATGGTCAAGAACGCCGACAACAGCTACAGCTTCAGCATTATCGTGCCTGCAGAAAATGATAGCAAGCAGTACTCCTACAAGTTCGTTGCCAACGATGACACCGACGATCCCGAACTCAGCTCGTCGTTCAACGACTTCAGCGCCACTGTAGCCAAGGTAGCCCTTTCAGCCGACAACTGCACTGCCGACGCACTGGCCACCTGCGCCACCGACGAAGAGGGGAACACCACCTACGGCATCGCCATGAGCGGCGTGGCCAAGGGACCGGACGGCTCGGAGATCATCACGATGGAGCCGGGCAAGACCTGCACCGTCGCCCTCACCCGTATCGTGTCGCGTATCGACATCTCCTACCAGACCCCCAACCTTAAGGTGACAAACGTCTACCTCACCGGCGCTCCAGCTACCGGCACCCTCTTCCCAACCGAAGAACTTTCAGTGCCAGAAGTCGCTTTCAACATGACCAGAAACAGCAACGTCGCTCTTCCCGAAACCTTCCTTCAGGCAGCCGAGAACTACACCGCAGGCACAGCGTTCGAGATGAAGAAGGCCTTCTACGTCTACGAGCGCGCCAACAATGCCGACAACTGCATGAGTGTCCACATCGACTATCAGGTGGCAGCCAACGGCCGCGAGGACTACGAAGGCTCTGTCGATGTGCCCTTCTGCAAAACCGGCGACAACGGAGAGCCTGAATATGTCAACGCCGTCCGCAACCACCTTTATCGCATCGTCCTCGGCAACGGCACAGACCCCGTCACCGGTAAGGTATCGGTAAAATTCATTGTCAATGACTGGAATGCCGTTGATATTGACGAACCTCTCACCGAAGATGACCCCGTAAAAGAATAAACCCAATCATAAGTAAATCTTAAAACAGCATTTCAAGATGAAAAATATCAAAGTTCTTTATATCCTGATGCTCATGATGCTCGGTTTTACGGCCTGTAACTCCGATGACATCATGCCAAACGACGCTCAAAACGGCAATGCCGGAGCCGTGATCCGCTTCACCCTTGGTGGCAGTGCTAAAAAAGCCGCCGCATCACGCGCGACTATCCCTGCAGAAGGTAAGGAAACAGAAGTAAACAGCCTTTTGGCCGTATTTTTTGATACCCACAAAGGCTTCTACAAGACCGTAGAGGCCAGTCCCGCCGGCGGCGATGCATACGAAGTACTTGTTGAAGACGATGCCACCTACGACATCTACTTCATTGCCAATGCCAACGAGAATCTCAAAAAACAGCTGGAAGAAATCCCCGACACAACCCAGGCCATCAATGCCAGATACATTTTCAGAAAGATTATCGCCGATCAGGAACTTACGGCTGACAATGATTTCCTGATGATATGCTCCACCCCTAAGCGTACATCCACAACGCTGACCAAGACCGAAGACATCGGCACAGTCACCTTAGGTCGCCTGCTACTCCGCTTCGACATCGTCAACAAGGCCGAAGGCATCACAGTCAACTCAGTGACCTTCAATAAACGTGCCGTCAAGTCGTCGCTTTTTCATAACAACTATATGCCTGTAGATTTGGAGGGTCTGTACGAAACCAAAGTGTACTCCGATCTTAACCTTGAGGGTAAGGCTGATGGTAGCGCTGCCTTAAAGCAGACCATCTACTCTTATCGCAACATCTCCCTGGATGCCGACAGCATTTCAACCTTCACCATCGAGTACACTGAAAACGGCACAACCCGCACTCACGAAGTCAAGTTCACTGACCCCACTGCACCCGCCGGAACTCCTCTTGCTTTACACACCAACCGTCTCTTTACCATCACTCTGACCAAAGCCTACAAGCTCAACTTCGAGGTTTCTGTCGATGATTGGGATGAAGCCACTACCTTTAATGAGAAAGAGCTTCCCATCGGGCTGCCCGAAAGCGTACAGCAGGAACTCAATGAAAAACTCCTTGTCTACGACCTCTTTGCGGAACATAATGTTGCCTCTATAAGTGATGACAAGATTGTTACTTTCATGAATCCTACGGTATTAAATAACGATTTTCCACGAGAATCATATATCCAATCGCAAAGACTTGCCAGCCTGGGACTATTGGCTAATGGCGCTGTTGTTACCGATGAAGAAGGGAATAAATATCGTATGCCTACACTCGGTGAGTTCCAGCTTCTTACACCGTATGACAAAAATCACGTAGCTAATTCAACCGATCCTGATGGTGTATGGTCACATCCTTACTTTGCGTCTTCGCAGAAGTTTATGGACACGCCATTTACAGAAGAAGTATACCTAAAAAACGATGGAACGACCAATTATCCTTTTATCCCCGCTGAAATAGAGGATAACGACGTAGCCTTCTCAGGCATTTCTCAATTAAAACTGGGTCAACAATCGAAAAAGATTTATATCGGTGCTGATGGTTCTGCATGTGATGAAGATAATGATACCATTACTTATACTTATACCCGCTATGCTTGCTATGGTATCCGCTTTCAGGGATCGTCACAGTATTCAGCTTACAGATGGGAACCATATAATAAAGATGAAAATGGCGTTTACTATTTATCTATCAAGATAAAGGCGCTTCCTGAAGACTTCGCTCTTGATGTCTATGATATTACCGATAACTATGCATTTTGGAAAGACGGCTGGTTTGAAATTCGCCTATATTATTCAGGAACGTACCATTCTGATAACCCGGATGTAAAACAATCCGCCAATAATGCTTTCATTCTGTCATCTACCAAGAAGAGTGCTAACTCTTATTACTACATAAGCAGTAACTTTACTTCTGTATCTATGAATTCAGTTTCATATGCCTATCTCCCCATTCGCCTCGTAAAGGTAAAAGAAACCGCAGCCGAATAACAATCGCGCGCTGAAGGTGCGCGGATTCCCGGGTCGGCAAATGTGACGAGCCGGGAGTCGGCGCACCGTCGGCGCGCCATCGCGGGGGGGGACCGTCGGGCATCCGGGCATGCCTGCGGCATACCGCGGCTATGTTGGAGTCAGCGTCCCGTCGGGACGCCATCGGCGACAAAATTTATTTGCCATTGTTGGCTTGAATGAAATTTTTTGTAACTTTGTCGCCGCAATGGTATCTCCAAAGCCC